>JAHDCK010000083.1 GCA_020629915.1 Saprospiraceae bacterium | reverse complement strand
AAACATAGGTGCGATATTGAATTTATTTTTATAATTATTTAAATAAAAATAACAGACAGGCATGCCCTGATAGTTTTCTCCTTCGTAGAAAAAATCTTTACCCTTTCCCTGAATTTCAGAAAGTTCGGAAGTAGAATTGATGGAATGACAATTACAGGAAAAGACATAAGCACCGTAGCCAATAATCAGGCACAGAAAGGCAGCAGTCAGGATCGTTTTTTTATTATTTATCATAGCGGGGGAATTGTACCCGCTAATATCGTAAAATCTTTACTGATTAAAATCTCCGGCAGTAAAAAAGGAAGTCGCCTTATTTGAAGTTTTACCTGTTTTAAAATAGTGATTTAATAATTCTGCATGGAAACTATCGCCAAAGGAAAGCTGATTGGCAGGAAGATAACCTCTTCGTCCATTCGGCATTTTAAGGTAAAAAAAACGTTCTTTTTTACTGTTTTCGCAGTATTTGATAATGCGTAGTTTATCCGCACTTTGAATATGTACACTATTGGCCGGAATGACATTGGGGCGAGCCTGAAGCTGAGGTAATTGGACAGATGCTTTGGCGCAAGGCTCAGAAGTACTCTTTTCATTCAGTGCCGTAAACATATTTTTGCTCTTGTCCCAAATAAAAGTTTCTACCACGTATTCCATACAATACTCCCGGAAATTATCCATATTGTCGGTATAATTATCCATGTTGTATTGTTTGCAATCCACAAAATCCACGTATTCCACCCGAATAAACTCGGGATCAATATCCACAGATTTAAACTGAGCAGGAGAGGCTGTTCCACCATTCATCAGCAAAGTCATATCTTCTTCAAACAACTTGCGCATGGTTCCCGCTTGTATGGCATACACTTTAAAATCCCGTCTTTCTAATTGCAGCTCCGTATCGTAGAGGGAGCGATGAATAATAAAATCCGGCAACTGGTCACCGGTAATATCTTTAAAGTAAAAATCCTCAATTTTTTGGCTCCCGGTAATGCCGTCACCGAACTGATGCTCGTAGGTAGAAATACCTTTTTCATTGGTAATCACCATATAACCTTCTACATACCGCGGATTCATATAATCCTGCTCGTAGAGATTTTCCCGGCCATTTATGGAGGCAAACCATATCGTTGAGTTTTCAAAACCATCTTTAAAAGTAGCAGATTGGCCTTGCAGGGATTGGAGCGGCGCAGGTAATTGAGGGCCAGGCACAAAAGTAGCAATGGCTTCTCCGTAAACCCATCCGGTTTTGCCATTTTTATCTTCTACCTGATACCAGAAGAATTTTTGATCCTCGCTGGGGTCAGTATAATCGTATTTCGTTTTGTGAATAATAGAAACCAACGTTCCCTCATCCAGTGTACCTAAAGTTTTGGATTGGAATGTACTGTCCGAATAAAAATGCACGGGATTTAAAATGAGTCCGCTGTTTTGGGACACAAGACTGTGAGCCTTTGCGAAGGGCAAAAGAAGAAAAAAGGCACAGACTATGGGGATTAATCTTTTCATACAAAGCTCTTTTCCGGTTTAAAATGAAAGAGTGAATGTTGCCTGAACTTAGCAATATTAGGGTTATTTGAGCCATTCATTTTAGCCCTAAATTCATGCCATAATATTCTAAATTACTCCTTTTTTGGGTAAAATTCGTTTTTGAAGGTAATATTTATGATTTTATGACGCTTTTCTTTCAATCCTATTAGTTTCTTAGCTTTGTAGAATTATAGTTGAAAAAAGAGTTTTTTTATAAAAAAATATTGCGACCGCTCTGCGATCGAACAACCAATGCACTTCTTGCTAACCTATTGTAACCGCTCTGCGGCCGAACCAAGCGAAATGACGGCAGAGCGGTTACAAAAGGTTAGCACAAAAAGGATGCAGAAGCAATTATCGACCGCAGAGAGGCTGCAGTATTAAGTTATTTTATTTATATAAAAAATTCCTTGATGATAATTTTAAAACAATGAAAGCCTACCACGATTTACTACAACATATTTTAGATAACGGAACCCAAAAAGGAGACCGCACCGGTACGGGAACAATAAGCGTATTTGGATATCAAATGCGATTTGATCTCTCCGAGGGATTTCCAATGATAACGACAAAAAAATTGCATCTAAAATCAATTATATATGAATTACTATGGTTTTTAAAGGGCGATACTAATGTGAAATATCTCCAGGAAAACGGGGTGCGTATCTGGAATGAATGGGCAGATGAAAATGGCGATCTCGGCCCCGTGTACGGCAAGCAGTGGCGCAGGTGGGAAACGCCGGATGGAAGAGTGATTGATCAAATTAAAAATGTCATTGATACGATAAAAAACAATCCGAACTCCCGGAGGATTTTGGTGAATGCCTGGAATGTGGGGGAATTGGATCAAATGGCTTTGTCGCCTTGTCATTGTTTGTTTCAGTTTTATGTGGCAGATGGAAAATTGAGTTGTCAGTTGTACCAGCGTTCGGCGGATTGCTTTTTGGGGGTTCCATTTAATATCGCCTCCTACGCTTTATTGACGATGATGATTGCTCAGGTATGTGATTTGCAGCCGGGCACTTTTGTGCATACCTTTGGGGATGCACATTTGTATTTGGATCATTTAGAGCAAACGAAGTTGCAACTCACAAGGGAACCAAGGGCATTGCCTCAGATAAAAATTAATCCTGAAGTGAAATCTATTGAGGATTTTAAATATGAAGATTTTGAATTAGTGGGCTATGATCCGCATCCGCATATCAAAGCGAAAGTTTCAGTATAATGAATTTTATGTATAAAAATATTTTAATTTTAATTTTCCTCTTTGGAAATATTTTAGCGCAGGCACAGTCTGACACGCTTTCTCTTTTGTTTGTAGGGGATGTAATGGGACATGATCCGCAGATCAAATCTGCCTACGATCCCGTTAGCAAAACCTATAATTATGATCCGGTTTTTAAATATGTAAAACCCATCATAGAAAAAGCGGATTTTGCTATTGCCAATCTGGAAGTGACCTTGCCCGGCGCGCCGCCTTACGCCGGTTATCCCAACTTCAAAAGCCCGGATGCCCTGGCTCACGCCTTGAAAAATGCGGGTTTTGACTTCCTTGTAACAGCGAACAACCACTCAAACGACGGAGGTAAAAAAGCACTGGAACACACCATTGATGTGGTTAAAAATTTGGGGATGTACCAGACAGGCACGTTTAAAAATGCTTCAGAAAGGGCGGCTTATTATCCTTTAATTGTATATAAAAATAATTTTAAATTAGCTTTTTTAAATTATACTTACGGAACAAATGGCATTGCAGATACGCCCCCAAATATTGTCAATATGATTGATGAAGATATAATTAAAAAGGATATGGAAGATGCAGCTTTGTTTCAGCCAGATGCGATAATTGTTTTGATACATTGGGGAAAAGAATATGAATTAAATGAGAATGAAGAGCAGCGAACGCTGGCGGGGAAAATTTTCCAGTGGGGGGCTGACCTGATCATCGGAGCGCATCCGCACGTCGTGCAACCCATCCAATCCGGAACAATCACCCGACCAGATGGCACTCAGGAATCTACTTTGATTACTTATTCTCTGGGCAATTTTATTTCCAACCAGAAAAAAGTGAATACAGACGGAGGTTTAATATTTGAAGTGGATTTAATTAAAAATTATACAAAAAATACAACAACTATCGGAGAACATCACTTTATCCCCGTTTGGAGGTATGTGGACAAAACGGATAAGAAAAAGAAATACGGAACCTACCACGCTCTTCCCATTGCGGCCTTTGAAAGTGATGATACCAATTTTTTAAACATGCCAGCCAAGGACAAAAATAAAATGGCGGCTTTTGCTTCGACGACCCGGGAACACCTTAAAAAGTCAAACGGCACGGAGCGTCTCATTACAATAGAACAGTTAGGCATTGTCAATGGTCTCATGACCAATGAAGACAGTCTGACCTATCGCATAAAAATCGGAGCATTTATGGGTGATCCAATATATATGCCTTTTGAAGATGTAGTAATAGAAAAGAAAGGAGAATTAAAAATATATTATACGAAAAATATTTTGGGAAAAACCAATGCCCGGAAAAAAATGAACGAGATGGCCCAAAAGGGATTTCGCAATGTTCAGTTAGAACCCGTCAAAATGACGCCAACTCCTAAGAATCCATCTTCCAATCCAGAACCACAAAAAACGACAGGCCAATGATCGTATCTGCCATAGTCGCCACGGCTAAAAATAATGTCATCGGGAAAGACAATGACATTCCCTGGTACTTACCTGCGGATTTAAAGTATTTTAAAAAAACAACTTTGAATCACCACATCATTATGGGGAGAAAGTGCTACGAATCCATCGGTCGTCCACTGCCCAAACGCACGAATATTGTCCTCACCCGACAAGCCTTTTTTACCTTGTCGAATGCGCTGGTTGCGCATACGTTGGAAGAGGCTTTGGAGATGGCGCATGACAATGGCGAGACCGAGGCTTTTATCATCGGGGGAGGACAGATTTACGAACTGGCCTGGCCGCTTTTGGAGCGGTTATACATTACAAAAGTCGATGTGGAGGTAGAAGGGGATATTTTATTCCCGTCGCTGGCCGAAAAAAACTGGAAGCTAACCTGGGAAGAAAAGCACAAAAAAGATGAGAAAAATCCTTTTGATTATGTCTTTCAGCGGTGGGAAAGAAGAGAAAAGAAGAAAAAATAGAAGCAACCTTTTTATAAAATTACCCCCTGAAAATCAAAGAATTGGATCAAATTGCTTACAGTTTGACATCAAAACCTTGTAAAATACGCTTTTTTACAAAAAAAGTCACAAAAATTTTTGCATTTGTGGAAAATTTTCTCACATTTGTAAAGATTTAAGGGCACCTTATAACCATCCCTAAGACAAATCAAAAAAAATAATATGTATCAAGTGTAATTTTAACCAGATTACACTCGTCCTTTTTATGCTTGTTGATTAAACAATTACCCAATTAACAAGTTGTCAATGGTATGCTCTAAACTAAAATTAAAATCACAATTATTTGAAATATAAACGTTTTTTAAAATGACTCACAAAACTATTATCCAAGGGCACCTGGAATTTGGCAGTTCCAAGAGTTATGAGCAAGTTGTAGAATTATATCGACGGCGGGTCGAGAATTTCTACAAAAACGATGTACTGATTAAAGAGGAAGAAATTTTCTTCCCTGAGCAGAACAAAATCATAATCCCCCGAAAAGTCGTAGAAGCCGCAGGCGATAAATCCCGTCAAAAAACAACAAGTTTGCTTACCTATATTGCAGAGTATGCCGTAGCAGGTGAGGTAGGCGTGTGGTGGACCCAAAGTGGTCGTACCCTTGATTATCAACACATCGAACCGAAAGGAGATAAGGTCGCTGTAACGATGTATCAAAAAGGGCGCAAGCTAGTGAATGAGGACGGCAAGCTGGAAGCCGGAATTGAAGCATTGGGCAAGGCTATTGCTAAGCATAAAAATCATTCGGAGGCACATACCCTTAGAGGTCAGGCACATGAAAAGCTAAAAATGATTGATGAGGCGATTGAAGATTATACGCATAGTATCAATATTTATCCCAAGGCGGCTTTTGCCTACTATGGCCGGGCCAAGATGCGTAAGTTAAAAGATAATATTGAGGGAGCACTAGCCGATTTGGACAATGCGATTAAGTGTTCGTTGGCGGTTATGCCCTTGTACTGGCAGGCAAGATTCCTGAAAGGTCAGTTTTTGATCGAGTTGGAGGATTATAAAAATGCGGAATTTGAATATAAGTTATTTACAAAGAAAATCTTTGAACCCGGTAACCCGAATCGACACATGGTAGCAGCGGGGCATTATGCTTATGCTAATGTGTTATTTAATCTGGATAGAAATAAAGAAGCTCTGGAGCAAATCAATAAGTCTATTGAAACGCCGGGAGAGCAGGAGCAAATTACCAAGGCGGATCAATTCCTGTTGCGTGGAGAAATACTACAGGCGATGGGCGATGAGAAGAGTTGCTACGAAGATTTTAAAGTAGCAAAAGAATTAGGTTCAAAGGAAGCTGGTAAGATTCTAAAAGAAATGGACGTGTAATACGGAATTTCTATGTATAAAAAAATCCGCATTATGTTTTTTCATAATGCGGGTTTTTTTATGTGGCAGGTTTTACCTTCGGCGACCTCGCTTGAAAAAGTTGGCCAGATAAAGAATGAGCACTGCTCCCAAAGTGGAAGAGATGATCATGCCTATAACATTCGCAGGAACTTCTACGCCAAAAGTAGTGGAAAGACTTCTCGCTACGCCTTCGCCAGGGGTAAAGCCAAAAAAATCAAAAATAGCACCGCCCACTACGGCACCAATAATCCCCACGATGGCATTCATGACAAAACCTGAGTCACTGCCTCTTACCAGGCGGTAGGCCAGTGTCCCGGAAACGGCTCCTACGAGAACCATGACAAGTATATTTATTATATTCATATTTTTCTTGATTTTATTATAAAATAAAACAATACAGGGACAAAGCTAGGAGATTTTTTTAAAATATGGAATCAAAACAAACCATTGCTCTAATCCCCTGAAAATGAGCACATTTTTTTGAAAAAAATAAAATCAGGGATATAAAATTTCCAAAGAAAAAGTTACCTTTGCAGCCCGAAAATTTATTTTTTAACCTTTAAAAAAGACATCTTTCATGTCAGACGAAAAAAATTTAAACGAAGAAACTACGGAAACTCCCGAAAATGTGGAGGAAGTAGTAAAAACTGGTGAAGAAATTGTAGAAGGCGTTACCCTCATCAAAGCCGAGGAAGAAGAGGAGGTTGTTCAGGAAGTAGAAGAAGATCACACGCCTGAAACAGTGGAAATCGAAGAGGAAGTAGAAGAGTTGGGTTCCGCTCACGATGACTACAACTGGTCATTGGGTAAGCTGGATACGCAGCCCTACTCCGATGAAGAAAGAGAAAAATACAGCGCAGGTTATGAAGCGACCCTGAATTCCGTATTGGAAAACGAAGTGGTCAGAGCCAAAGTAACTTCTATCAGCGATGGAGACGTTGTATTGGACATCAACTACAAATCCGATGGATTGATCGCCCTTTCAGAATTTCGGGATACGCCGGATATGAAAGTAGGGGATGAGGTAGATGTTTATGTAGAACAACAAGAAGACGAAAGAGGACAGTTGATCCTTTCCCGCAAAAAAGCAAAATTGCTGAAAGCCTGGGAAAATATCGTGGATTCCTACAAAAATGGTTCTGTTATCAAAGGAACCGTTATCAGCAAAACCAAAGGTGGACTTATCGTGGATTGTGGATTGGAAACCTTCCTTCCTGGTTCGCAAATTGACATCAAGCCTATTATTGATTACGATCAGTACGTAGGTAGAACGATGGAATTCAAAGTAGTGAAAATTAATGAAGCTATTAAGAATGCCGTTGTTTCTCACAAAGCATTGATCGAAAGTGATTTGGCTGAGCAAAGAGAACAAATCATTGCCGGACTGGAAAAAGGTCAGGTACTGGAAGGTATGGTCAAAAACATCACCGACTTCGGGGCATTCCTCGACTTGGGAGGTGTGGACGGACTCCTTTATATCACAGATATTTCCTGGGGACGTATCAACCATCCAAACGAAGTGCTTGAAAATGGTCAAAAACTCAATGTCGTTGTATTGGAATTTGACGAAAACAAAAAGCGTATTTCTCTCGGTCTGAAACAACTGCAACCACATCCGTGGGAAGTATTGGCGGAAGACATTGCGGAAGGTTCTACCGTTAAAGGTAAAATCGTCAACATTGAGGATTACGGAGCATTCCTTGAAATTCAGCCTGGTGTAGAAGGATTGATTCACGTATCGGAAGTGAGTTGGAGCAACCAGCCGGTGAACGCCCGTGAGTTCTTCAAACTGAATCAGGAATTTGAATCAAAGGTAGTGACGATTGATCGCGAAAGCAGAAAAATGTCATTGTCTCTCAAGCAGCTTCAAAAAGATCCATGGAGCAATATCGAAGCACAATATCCAATTAACAGCCGCCACACCGGTGATGTGAAAAACCTTACACCTTATGGTGTGTTTGTAGAATTGGAAGAAGGCATCGGTGGAATGGTACACATCTCCGATTTGTCCTGGACGAAGCGATTCTCTCACCCATCTGAATATACGAAGGTCGGTAAGCAAATCGAAATCGTTGTTTTGGAAATTGATAAAGAAAGCCGCAAGTTGTCTTTGGGGCACAAGCAAATTGAAGAGAATCCATGGGATACTTTCGAGAATGTATTCCCGGTTGGTTCTTATCATGAAGCGACGATTCTCAGAAGAGATGATCGCGGAGCGATTGTTCAATTGCCTTACGGACTGGAAGCATTCTGCCCGGCGCGTCACCTGAGAAAAGAAGACAACAGCTCGGCCAATGTGGATGAGGTATTGACATTCAAAGTATTAGAATTTAACAGAGATGACAAGCGCATCCTCGTTTCGCACACCCGCTACCTCGATGATATCAGAAGAGAAGCGGATGATTCTGTGAAGAAGGAAAAGCAAACGCATCGGGATAATACCCGCAAAGCTATCAAGAAGCAGGCTTCTAAAATGGAGAAAACGACACTTGGTGAATTAGATGTTTTCTCTCAGTTGAAGGAGCAGTTGAAAAATGAGGGGAATGAAGGTGCTGAGGAGAAAGAAGCAGACAAAAATGATGGCGAAGAATAAGGATTTACAATATAAGTTCAATTTGAGTTTATATTTCTGTAAATAATTGTGTATTTTAAAACCTCAGTCCATTGGATTGAGGTTTTTTTTATAATTAAAATTTTAAATTAAAATGAAAAATATATACATATTGCTGCTAATAGTTGGTTTTTTTTCCTGTACTCAAAATAGTTCGACTCCCGAAGTAGTGACCGATAATAATGCTTCCGGTATCATTAGCAAAAAACTAAACACCGAAGATTTTAAAAAGGCAGTTGAGAAATCGGGCAAAGCGCAACTCATAGATGTACGGACGATGAAGGAGTGGGATGAAGACGGGCATATTGACGGTGCGACGAATATTGATTTTTATCAAAAGGATTTTAAAAATAAAATGGAAAAGCTGGATAAAAATAAACCCGTTCACGTTTATTGCAGAAGCGGCGGGCGGAGCGAACGCACGGCAGAGATGCTCGTAGAAATGGGTTTTAAGGAAGTGTATGATCTCGATGGTGGGTTTACCGCCTGGGAGAGTGGGGAGTAGATTTGCTATACTACATATATTAAAATATAGCCTTGCTTCTAAGAGCAGGGCTTTTTTTATACCTATAACTTGAGCCGCTAACATAATAATCTACTACACTCACACAGTCATTATCTAAACTTGCATATTTGAGGTAATTTTTTTCCTGTAATACTTCTATTTTTAGTATAAAACAGAAATGTATTAAGTTTTCTGTAATATAAAATTAGAAGATTATGAGAAGAACTGCCGTATTTTTTTTGATGTTTGGGAGTATGCAACTATTTGCTCAGGAAGGCCTGGAATCGCTAAATCGATTATCCGAAATTATTCTGATAAACCAATCTCAACAATTTATTCCCCAAACCAGATTTGAAATTTTGGAGTATTACAGAAGTAATGGTGATATGCAGTTTGAAGAACTTCTGGATTCAATTGAATTTTTTGTTTGGAAAGAGACGGATCAGGATTTTGAAAAAAGGAGGGTGAGTAAAAGATTTTACGATAGTAACAATGAATTAATTCATATCCAAAAAGATTCAATAATTAATAATGAGTTTACTACAGTTGAAGAAGAAATATATATCAGGGAAGCGGATAGTTTAGTGAAGTTTACGACAAAGTTTGGGGAGTTGTCTGAAAAGATAGTTTGGCAACTCGATAATAATAATCCCAAAAAAGAAACGAAATATTTTTTTGAAAATGATCTTTGGAATATCCAGAGTAAAATTATTCGCAATTATTTTCCTAATGGGCAGATGCAAAGCACTTATTATCTGGATATGAATTTGGATACAATTGAGGAAGTATTATATTTATTAAATCCTTACTTGCAAAGAGAGATAAGGCTGAGCCCAACGGATACTATCTTAAATTTGTTAAATAATCCAAATTCCGGTGTACTATCCCTTAGAAATTTAGAAGATAAAACTGAAGTTTTTGGCAATTTAAACTCAGGAGGAGGAGAGATAACATTTAATACTTATGAGGTCATTGGGGAGTGGAAAATTTTGATTCCTTATGCCAAATTGGAGGTATCTTTTAATCCCGTCAACAATCTGAAGGAGATCACTTATTTAGAAACAAATAACAATGGCATTACCTATCAGCCGGTCTGGAAAAAGATTTTTTACTGGCAGTTTACCACAGCTCCAATTATTTCTTACCAAGAGAAAATAGCAAAAGTATTCCCAAACCCTGTAAAAAATCTTTTATATTTTCAAGGAATAAATAAGGAAGAGTTATATAATTGCAAAGTACAAATAATTGATGGGAATGGCAGGTGCGTCCTTCTCGAAACTCTTCAATCTTCTTTAGATATTTCAGAACTTCCTCCGGGAATTTATTTTTATAAAATATATAAAAAGAACGAATTATTTCAGTCTGGGAAGGTTGTGAAGATGTGATATTTTAGGAACTTCTAAAAAAATTATTTTTCAAAGTACAAGCAGCAGATTTGTTCTGGGCGTCGTAATAAAGATAGATTAACTGGATTGTTATATGTAAAATTTATTTAATATATTGATTAATTAAAATTTTATATGTACCTTTGGCACACCAATTCATCATTGTGTCCGAACCAGTTAATGTGAGAGGTTTATATATTTTATAAAATAAAATATTGGACTGCAATGAGAAAATACCTCCTCCTCCTTATCCTGCTGTATCCCTTATTTGGGTATAGCCAGTATTGTGGTTTAAGCAATGCTTCCTTTGAAAATATTTTCGGGTGTCCTGACGGGCATTCCCAGTTTTACCATTCCAAAGTTTGGGCCAATGCCCTAAACAATTCTCAATCCACACCAGATTTATATAATACAAATTGTGATGTCGTAGACTTTGTCACGCAAGCGACTTCTGTCTCGCTGGAACCTGGCGAACAGTTTTCCGGCTGTGGATATGCCGGCTTTTTTCTAAATTATAATGATGGAACACAAGATCCCAAGTACCGGGAATATGTGTTGCAACGGGTCAATCTCGTAGCAGGCCGAACCTACCAATTGGAAATTGATCTGGCTCGTTCTGCCGATCCTTCCTCCGATAATCTGGAAGTTGACTTTGGGGTATTTGGGTATACCGGCCCCGTCCCGGGCAGTCATGTTAATTTTTGCCTGATAAATTCAGATGCTACCACTGCCGAAGTTTTGGGAAATATTGGTAAAAATAATATTCAAACTTCTGTGCAAACTCATGTTCTGAATTTTACGCCAACCACTAGCAGGAATTACCTCGTTTTGGGTGGAACGGACTGTGGGTCAAATGCATTAGATATCGGATATGTTTTTTTTGATCGCGTTATTTTGACAGATATTACTCAACAAACCCTAACGCCACTTATTGAATATATTAACGAAGAAAATATAGATTGTTGTTATTCTAACAGTAAAGAAAATTTTAATATAATTGGAAATATGCCTCCTGCCGGGGTAGCTGTTTCCTGGTCCCAAAGTCCCTTTAATCCGGAACCTGTTACATTTAGTTCTCCCAATGCTCCTCAAAGTACGATAGAAGAAACCGGATATTTTACGCCTGGGAATTATATGTTTTATTATACTTTTTCAAATGGAGGATGCAGCATGACGGATACCTTAAGAGTGAGGATGAATTCACTCCCTCACGTAGATGCCGGGCCGGATTTTATCAAATGCAATGGGCCGGGTGGGGGAGATGAAGGACAAGCTCCGGCTACGGTGGTGCGGCGAATAGTGGAAATGGAGGCCATACCTGATCTGGATGAAATAAATGAAAACATATATGAAACCTGGTGGAGTATGATCCGGAAAGATGGTACGCTTTGGACTTTTCCTTCCGGATGTTCTTCCGGGGACGGAATGGATGAAGGGGATGTGCGAGCCTTGTTGCCTGCAAGCTGTAATGGTTTTGAGGAAGACACGGTTGTAACGGTAACAGTAAATGCACCCAATGCAATTTTTAATATAAAAAATCCTCAGGATACGATAATTTTTATTTGGAATGTAAAAGATGAATGCGGAACGCTTCTAACGGATACGATGACAGTGATCCAGCACGATGTGGATTTTATTTTTTCGGATACGCTTACCGGGAATTATATACAAAATGTTGGCCTCGGAGATACTCTGCTTATAACCCAGTATAACAATCCGCTTTATCGCCCTGTAAAGGCAAGTCCAAATCTGAGTTTTTATTGGGAGCAAATTTCAGATGCAGGAAATTTATATTTTATAAATCCAACTGATCCGGATTCAGTTAGAATTATCGCGGATACTTGTTTTAGTTTTTTAATCCGACTGACGGTGACAGACGCGCTTACGGGTTGTGAATTTTATGATGAAGGTTGGGTTAGTATTGGTTGTGAGCAAGAGGAAGATGATATTGTAATAAATACAGGAAATCAATGTGGTTGCGCTGACAGGCCGGAATCCGGGAACAACAGTCCCTTGTCGTCAGCAAGGAGAGAGGTTCAGTTTAACGCTTCTCCGAGTATTGCAGAGATCAATGACAATGATTTGGAAACCTGGTGGACTATGATTCGAGCGGATGGAACGGAGTGGCGATTTCCCAATGGTTGCTCACCAGGAGACGGTGCTGATGAGGGCCGGGTGTTTGCAAAAAAAATACCAAATGGTACAGATTGTCCTACGGCCAATCCCAACTATACAGTAGATGAGGAAGAGTCTAATGCACCAAATGCTATTTTTCATATAAGAAATCCAATTGATACAATATATTTTATTTGGAATGTTTTTGATGGGGTAGAATTAAAAAGAGATACTTCTAAAATATGTTTTTTTGATATTGATTTGCCGCTGTCCAGTGATGATCCGGTTTTTCTGTGTGTAGGAGATACGGGAATGTTATATCAATTAAATAACAATAATTTTTTTCCTATAGAAGATTATCCTCATTTAGAATTTCTTTGGGAAAAAGAAATCGGCCCTGGAAATGTTTATATCTCCGATCCCTTCGCTTCAGATTCAATTAGCATTTCAGCCGACCAAACGGGTGTGTATATGATTCGATACAGCGTTCGGAATTTAAGTGTGGATTGTACAATACATGATCAAATTCTGGTGCGGGTTGTGCCCGAAGCTCTGGTAGACGCGGGAGAGGATATTTATATTTGTAATACGAACATTGTCTCTACGACTGTTGAGATGAATGCCCTTCCGGATGTAAATACCATTAACCTAAATGCCTTTGGAACCTGGTGGAGTATGATTCAGGAAGACGGGACAGAGTGGGTTTTTCCAAATTCCTGTGTGCCTTATGATGGAGCGGATCAGGGATTGGTTTTATCCCAGCCTTTTGTCAATATTGACTGCGGTGTGGCTTTTGGTAATATTCCTCATTCCCCAAATGCTTCTTTTGAATTGTTTGGTTACGGAACGTATCAGTTTATTTGGAATATTAAAAACGAATGTTCCGGGCTGGTTGAAAGAGACACGGTGGAAGTTTCCTGGCATTACGAAGAAGCTTTTGCAGATGCCGGACCCGATCAAACCATCAATTGCAGCACGGGGCAAGTGATTGGAAATTTATCTACGGCATCCGCTGCAAATACGGGCTGTTTTCAATGGAGACAAATTGATGGCCCCGAAACTTTAACCATCATCAACGCTACCCAAAATGTAGCCTATCTCACTAATCTGGATACGATGCCTTTGGGGATCTACACGCTGGAATATCGCCTGGGCTGTGGGGACTGTTATAAATTAGATTCGATAAATATAGAAATAACAGATGCAATTATTCCCTATGAGTTAGGTCTGGAATCCCATATTGTTTATGATTATTGTCCGGGTGATACGACGATTTTATTTACAGCTTCGGGTGCCTTGCAATACGCCTTTGCAGTTAATGGATTGATCGTTCAGGACTTTTCTCCATTGGATTCCTTTATATATAGCTCCTGGAATGATACGTCTTTTGTAAGTGTGTTGGGTTTTAATCCAGTGTTTAATTGTTTTGGAAGCGGGGATAATATTATTACCATTCCTGCACCGGAGTTGCCGCCGGGTACACCAGCACATTCCGTGGAAATTATTCTGGATAATAGTTTGTGTGCAGAAGTGTCGGGTGGCTCTGGGCAGTTTTTATATGTTTGGAATGATGATATGAATAATAACACGCCTTGTGGTTTGTTGCCCTGTTCAGATAATTTGGAAACATTTATTATCGAAGTATATGATATAGTGACGCAGTGTTTTGCTTATGACACTTTGGAGATCATTTATCCCTGTGCGGGCCTTGGTGATTATGTTTGGTGGGATGAAAATGCCAATGGTTTGCAGGATGTCGAAGAATTAGGT
>JAHDCK010000082.1 GCA_020629915.1 Saprospiraceae bacterium | reverse complement strand
CAAAAGGGATTGAAAGATGCCGGATTTGATATTGGGAATACCAATAGTTGTGTAACGCCGGTTTACCTCAAGGGAAGTGTAGAGGAAGCGATGGCTCTCGTATATGACCTGAGAGAAAATCATCATATTTTCTGTTCTATCGTCGTTTACCCGGTTATACCGAAAGGCATTATTCTACTAAGATTGATCCCGACGGCGGTGCATACACAACAAGATATTGATGAAACGGTAGCGGCATTCTCGGCTGTTTCCGGAAAACTAAACGAAGGATATTATCAAAAAGCCAACCATGCTACCCCTAATTAGTGGCATTCAGCAAGTTGGGGTTGGCGTAGCCAACGTAGATAAAGCATGGGAATGGTATCGCCGGTATTTCGGTGTTAATATTGCCATTTTCCAGGAAGAAGCTGTTGCGGCGTTGATGTTGCCCTACACCGGTGGGGAGCCTCGCGCCCGCAATGCCACTTTGGCGATCAACCTGCAAGGGGGCGGTGGTTTTGAAATCTGGCAATACACCGAGCGCACCCCCCAGCCTGCTACCTTTGATATTCAACTGGGTGATTTGGGTATTTTTGTTACAAAGATAAAATGCAAGGATGTCAAATCTTATTATAATAAATGTTTGAATGATAATTTAAATATTTCTGCCCTCCTTGAAAATCCAAATGGCCAGCCGCACTTCTTTGTCAAAGATCCCTGGGGCAATTACTTCGAGCTGATCGATTCTAATAATTGGTTTACCAATAAAAATATGCCGACGGGTTCGGTTTATGGTGTGGTGATTGGCGTAAAAGACATGGAGGCTTCCATGAATTTTTACAAGGAAGTTTTGGGATATGATGAAGTCGTATATGATAAAACAGATTGCTTCGAGGATTTAAAATACCTCCCTGCCGGAGAAGAGCAATATCGCCGCGTTTTACTCAAGCATTCCAAGCCAAGAAAAGGAGCGTTTAGCGATATGTTAGGCGAAAGCCAAATCGAATTGGTGGAAGCAAAAGAAGGCCGGACTCGCAAGAATATGTTTGAAGGAAGATTTTGGGGCGACCTGGGATACATTCACCTTTGTTTTGATATTCGGGGGATGAAAGAAATGCGGGAGCGTTGCGAAAAATTGGGTTTCCCGTTTACAGTAGATAGCAGCGACAGTTTTGATATGGGCGAGGCGGCAGGACATTTTTCCTACACCGAAGCACCCGAAGGGACGCTCATTGAATTTGTGGAAACACATAAAATTCCTATATTAAAAAAACTAGGCTGGTATCTGAATGTAAAAGATCGCGCGCCTGAAAAATCACTGCCCAAGTGGATGCTGAACGCGCTTTGGTGGACGCGGGTGAAGTAGGAAGTATAGTTAAAAATACACCTCCGAGTTTTTGGAAAACAAAAAAATTAGCGTTGTCATTTCGACGATAGGAGAAATCTCGTCTAAAAATGAAAATCTGATTCTCAGAAGCTGTTTGAATTTGATCTTTTTTTAATATTAGGTCTCTTTTTGTCTTACTCTTCGGCTATTTTTTCGTCCATAGCTTTGGCTATGCACTCAAAAATGACCCTCGATTAAAACAAAAATAGCCTATAATATTTTAAAAAACATAAACTCAAACAGCTTCTAAGGAAATCCCAGAAATAAAGAACAGGAAACTGTTCCTTGCGTTTAGATGTGACTGAACGATCCCGAAGGGTAAAAGTCCCTTTGGACTTTTAAGTGAAGAAACCGCTAGCGGATGGGAGGCACTTCGTTCGAGATGACAAAGTAATATATATTATTTCAAATCTAATGCTTTCACCGTCAACACATCCAAATGCCCAACCGGCAATTCGTTATCTCTTTGATATTCCACAAGAGCTGATTTAAGCTTTGCATTCATTCGCTTCGGCGTTTTACCTTCGTAGTAACCTTCAATGGTTAGCTTGTTGGATAAACTTTGTATTAATGTTTTGTCGATATCTTCTTTGCAGATCACTTCCTGCCAGTAGTGCAAAAAGACTTCCTGACCCGGCACTAAAATCCTTTTCTTTGGTTTTTTTGTTATAATCGTTTCCCATTTATATTGATCCGTTTGCTCGATATTTTTTACAACAGTAAGGGTTTTTGTTTCCGCCGGAACTTCTACCAAACAAGTAACGGGCATGCCATTCATATTTTTCTTTTCCCAGGTAGAATGAGCAGGTTTGATTTCGATAGTAACGGTTTCCAGTTCGATGCCTTCGGTACTTTCACCGGTAAAAACCGGGTAGCGATGTTCCGTTTTTTCGTATTGCTTTGGCTTCATACATTTCTCGTAGCACTTGCCATCATTTGGTGGGTGAGGAGCAGGACGTTGGGCGAAAATGTTTATACTTATAAAACTGATAAAAAGAAAGAGGATGTTTTTCATTTTAATTAAATTTTAATGTTTTAAAAATCGTTTGGCGGATTGGATTCTGATTTCTTCCCTTTACGGGAAGTTTTCTAAAATGGATGCCTGGAAGTGAAAAAAGGTTGTAAAAAATCCTGACCGTTAAAAGTCCCCTCAGATTTTACAGGAGTAAAGCGGGCAAATAACTCCTCCTGATACCAGCCCAACTCGCGGGTTTTTTTGACCACTTCCTGGTGATATTTACTTTTGTAGGCGTAGTCCATCATTTGTTTTTCGGAGGCCCAAAGGCTGAATGTGGCTTGTTGGATAATCGGCAGTTCTCCAATGCCAATCGAAAAAATCCGGCCTGGCTTATCTTCTACCGAGCGACTGACCTTCGGCACAAATGACCAAAATTTTAATAAATGTTTAGTATATATTGTAGCGCGGGTAATAACGGCGATCGGCCCGGGTTGCTTGGTGGTGAGTTGTTCCCTAAAGGGATTTGTGCCGGCCCATTGTCCATGAGCTACGGTAGGTAAGAGGTAAGTGGTCCACTGTTCAGTACTTTTGGATTTAAAATTTTTATATAAAATATTTTTATTAAAAAAACTCTTTGCATCTTTCTCAGAAGACCAGCAGCAAAGCAATCCATAAGTACCAAAGTCAGGGAAGACGCTAAAACCCTTTCCTCGGCCACAGCCCAGCATTTTAAAAAAATACAAGCCGGGGACGCTTTCCAGTTCTTTGTGGGCGAGCCCCATTTGCCGGAAAGCCCACCACTTATTTTGTAACCCCTCGTATCTGAAAAATGTAATCGTCGTTACCCCGCTCATGTATTTTATAACAAGGGAATATTTCTTTTGTTGCAGGAAGGGAAATTCTCAAATCAATGATTAACTTTACGTGCTTATTCAGATAAAATTTAAATATCATGTCTAAGCAAATCCGTTCTGCACTCATTTCCGTTTTTAGCAAAGAAGGTCTTCGGCCCATCGCTGAAAAATTACACCAACTCAATGTAACGATTTACTCCACCGGAGGCACCCAGAAAAAACTGGAAGAGTGGGGTATTCCCGTTGTGTCAGTAGAATCCGTCACGACTTATCCCTCTATCCTCGATGGGCGAGTCAAGACCTTGCACCCGAAAGTTTTTGGAGGGATTCTGGCAAGGAGGGAAGACAATCATCTGGCTCAACTCGACCAGTACAAAATCCCGGAAGTGGATTGTGTGATCGTGGATTTGTATCCCTTCGAGGAGACAGTAGCAAACAGTCAAAATGAATCTGAAATTATAGAAAAAATTGATATAGGTGGAATATCGCTCATCCGGGCTGCTGCCAAAAATTACAAAGACGTCGTCGTCGTTCCATCCAAAGAAGAATACGAATCGTTTTTAAACATATTAAATGAAAATAATGGCGTGACGAGTTTGGAGGAACGCCATCACTTCGCCCGGAGATCCTTTGCCGTGTCTTCTCATTATGATTCTGCAATTTTTAATTATTTTAATAAAAAAAATACGGAGAGTCATTTTAGAAAAAGCGTTCAGCCAGCTCAGGAATTGCGCTACGGAGAAAATCCTCATCAGCGAGGTTTTTTTTATGGGAATTTAAATGATATGTTTGAAGTGTTGGGCGGGAAAGCATTGTCGTACAATAACCTCGTGGATGTGGATGCGGCTGTTAATTTGATGCGGGAATTTGTAGGTAGCGATCCAACTTTTGCTGTTTTAAAACATACCAATCCTTGTGGCGTGGCGACCCGACCGACTGTCCTGGAAGCATGGGAAGCGGCATTGGCCGGAGATCCGGTTTCGGCTTTCGGAGGCATTCTGATTTGTAACCATAAAATTGATTTAGCGACGGCGGAAGCAATTGATAAAATATTTTATGAAGTATTAATTGCACCTGAATATGAAGAAGCAGTCACTACCTTTTTATTAAAAAAGAAAAACCGTCGCATTCTAAAAATAAAAGAATTTTATATTCATAAAAAATCCTTTAAAAGCCTGCTCAACGGTGTAGTGGAAATGGAAACTGACCTTGCAATGGAATCCGAAGAGCAAATGGAACCCATGACGGAAAAACAAGTAACTGCCGAACAGAAGAACGATCTAATTTTCGCACTCAAGTGTGTCAAGCATTTAAAATCGAACACCATCACCCTTGTCAAAAACCAGCAACTCCTCGGCATGGGTTGTGGACAAACATCCAGGGTGGACGCTTTGCGCCAGGCCATCCACAAGGCGAAACATTTTAAGTTTGAACTCGGAGGAGCGGTTATGGCTTCGGACGCTTTTTTCCCTTTTCCGGATTGCGTGGAAATTGCCAATGAAGCAGGAATCGTCGCCGTCGTCCAACCCGGGGGCTCAAAGAATGATCAGTTAAGTGTTGATTTTTGCAATGAGAACGGACTAGCGATGATGAAAACCGGTGTCCGGCATTTTAAGCATTAGGAAAAGATAAAGAGTAATGGCTCTTATATGACCTTATGTGCCTTATATGGTTCAATGTTATAACCATATAAGGCACATAAGAATACATAAGGAATGAGCAGGTAAAATCTACTAATACCACCCAGCATTAAACCCTTCCATAAACGGCCAGGGAATTCTGGATAAAATCATCAGCAAACCCAGCCCGTAAAAAATCGCAACCGTCTTAAACTTGTCCGGGTGAATTTCCTTGCGCTTATGGCGGGAAAACCCAATGGTAATCAAAATAATACCCAGCACCATCATCATCGTGTGTTCTACCGAAAAGAATCGGTAAACGGCATTGCTCATGTCAAAAACGACCTTGGTACTGATGAACATCAGGACGATTCCCAGCAATAGCTGAATGTGAGAGAAAATGAGGGTGAACAAAAATAGTTTGCGATGACCTTCCTTGTATTCGTCCTTGGACATCCACTTGGAAATGGCAATGACGACAGCAGCTACTAATAAAACGAGTACGATCCACCGATTGATGGAGTGTAAGTGCTTAAATAAATCTAACATTTTGGTATATTTTTTTGTTTAAAATGATTTTTGGAATATGAACGCAATATAATAACAAAGTGTGGAAAACTAATGTCTTACATTTTGGTGTTATTTTAGTAGTTTTGAAGTTGGGTTTGGATTGTTGTTTTAATATAAAAATAAAAAATATTGTCAAATTATCTTAATGAATTAAATGGGATTCAGCGCAAGGCTGTGACGCATGGGGAAGGGCCGGTGTTGATTGTGGCCGGGCCGGGTTCGGGGAAGACACGGGTGTTGACCTATCGCATTGCGCATTTGATTAAGACGGGTGTAAAGCCCTGGGAAATTTTAGCATTGACCTTTACCAACAAAGCCGCCCGCGAAATGAAAGAGCGGATCAGTAAAGTGGTCGGCGAAGCAGCCAATCAGGTTTGGGCCGGGACATTTCACTCTATTTTTGCGAGGATGCTGAGAGTGGAAGCGGAGAAATTGGGGTATCCATCCAGCTTTACTATTTACGATTCTGATGATTCTCTCGGCGTGATTTCAAGTATTTTAAGAGAACAAAATCTGGATAGAAAAATTTATCCGCCCAAGATCGTTCGTTCCAGAATTTCCTCCGCCAAGACCAACATCATTACCCCCAAAGCCTACGAGGATAATGCTCAACTTCGTCAGGAGGATAATGCTGCAAAACGCCCTTATTTTTATCAAATATATCAAATGTATGCTGCCAGATGCAAGCGGGCAGGAGCCATGGATTTTGATGATTTGTTATATCAAATGTTTCGGCTGTTGTATCAAAATCCGGACAATGTAGCAGAGAAATATAGAAAGAAATTCAAATATGTTTTAGTAGATGAGTTTCAGGATACCAATTATTTGCAGTATGAAATTATAAAAAAATTCGTCAAGTATAAAGACAGTCCGCAAAACATCAATGTGGTAGGAGATGACGCCCAAAGTATTTATGCTTTCCGTGGAGCAACCATTCAAAACATCCTTGATTTTGAGCAGGATTTTAAGGGGCAAACAACTTATAAATTAGAACAAAATTACCGTTCTACGCATCACATCGTTCAGGCTGCCAATGCTGTCATTTCAAATAACAAACGACAAATCCCCAAGGAGATTTGGACGAATAAACCCCCTTCCGACAGTGCCCACATCAAAGTCATCAAAGCCATGACGGATGCTGAGGAAGGCAAGCGGATAGCGGCCACAATTTTGGAGCAAAAAAACCGGTACCACTACTTCAATAAAGATATTGCTATTTTATATAGAACAAATGCGCAGTCGAGAGTCTTCGAGGAATTTTTAAGACATCAAAATATTTCGTATAAAGTTTTTGGTGGAATGTCGTTCTATCAAAGGAAAGAAATCAAAGATGTGTTGGGTTATTTGCGGCTGATAATCAATCCGGCAGATGAAGAAGCCCTGCGCCGGGTAATCAATTATCCAAAGCGAGGAATTGGCAAGACTACAGTAGATAAGATCAGTCAAATCGCGGATGCTGCTAACCGAACGATGTGGGAAACCATGCTCACTGCCAATGTTTCTAAGCGGGCGACAAACGCACTTGTGGATTTTGTGAAAATGATAAAATCCTTCCAGAAAAAACTGGAATCTTCCAACGCCTACGAACTGGCCATTCAGGTTCTGAAAAAATCAGGGATGATTGATTTGCTCAAAGCTGATCACACGCAGGAGGGAATGTCCAGAAATGAAAACGTTCAGGCTCTTTTGGATGGAATAAAAAATTTCGTGGAAAATGACGAGTTGGCCATAGGGGAAACAGCTTCGGATAAATCCTTGGCCAGTTACCTCGCCAGCATTGCACTCTATACAGATGCAGATAGTTCAGATAATAATGATGACTATGTAACTTTGATGTCTGTGCATGCAGCTAAGGGATTAGAGTTCAAATCTGTATTCGTAGTAGGAGTGGAAGAAGATCTTTTTCCGTCTTTTATGGCAGGTAAAACGATGGAAGGCTTGGATGAAGAGCGGCGATTGTTTTACGTAGCGATTACCAGAGCAGAAGAAATGCTGACCTTGTCCTATACGGCCAGTCGTTACCGGTTCGGGCAAATGCGTTACAATGAAGTTAGTCGGTTTTTGGAAGAAATCCCCGTTCAGCATTTGGAAGAATACAGCCCGGTGCGGCAGGCACAACAGACTCGTTCCCGTGTGATTGGTGTTGTCCCCAAAAAGGCTCCTGTGTTATTTCCTCCCATGGATATAAAAGATTTTAAGGCAAGTCCGTCGTCAGAGATTCAGGCCGGGATGAAGGTGTTGCATCAGCGGTTTGGGGAAGGGAAAGTATTGAACATCGACGGTAAGGGTGAAAATCGCGTAGCAACAATCTTCTTTCAAAATGCGGAAGAAAAGCGAATCATGCTTAAATTTGCCAAACTAATGATCGTCACCTCTGAAAAAACGGCATAAGCTATTATGAAACCATATATATCTGTTTTTGTAGAATCTCCCAGGGTGAAATCCAAAGGAGCATTTAATTTTGTGTATGGCCGGGTGAACGGGGATGATATGGCTCGACAGTTGCAAGCATTATTATTGGAAAAAGCAAGCGAGGGTTATGAGTTGGTAAGTGTTACGCCGTTAAATTCCTGTCCAAGTGAAGGTGGCGTTCAGCGAACAATTACAGAAGGTTTGGTTGTTGTATTTAAACTAAAAAAGAATTCATGACGAATGTCTCCACAAGGTTTACTGTGTTTTTAAAATTCTTCCTGCCTACGATGTGGATCGTATTCTTTGGAGTGATGACCCTAACTATTCTTTTTGATAAGGAGGTAGACGTAACTTTTGCTACGCAGATTACGATGGTAATTTTCTTTTTATCCGGAGCTGGTATTTTGTACTGGGCATTCATGAGGTTGAAGCGGGTGGAAATGGATGAAACGCACTTATATGTAACGAATTATCATAAAATGTATAAATATCCCTATACCAATATTGAAAGACTGGAAATTTTGGATTTTTGGTTATTGAAAGCCGTAAAGGTGTATTTTAAGGTGCCGGGATATTTTGGAAAAAAAGTTGTTTTTCTGGCAGGTCATCGCTTCCTTCCTTTTATTCGGGATCACGCTTCCGTAGCTAACCAGCTACAAGGTAAGCTTAAGCGTTGACGTCAATTGAAAAATTAATTCCTTGCTTCCTTTCATATTGCCTTTTTATAAAAAGTAAAATACATGATTCACAGAAGCATTTTCTCCTTGGTTCTGAGTTTACTTTTTTATAGTTCAGGTTTATTTGCCAGTTATTTTGATGGGCATAAATCTGCGAAAGATAATTTTTCTAATCGTATTATAAAAAAAGAAATTAAAAAATCAAAGTGTGATTTGATTCATACTATTGATGGAGATATTTATTTAGGGAAGCAGGTGCGTCTGAAGGGGGATAGTATCCAATATAAAAGATGCAATACCAAGGAAAAAGTTTTAATAAGAAAAAACAAAATAAAATTTATAGAATATAAAAGCGGGCGACGAAGATATTTCGCCAAAGAAAATGAAGTATTAGAAGCGTGGAAAAATAACGAGGATATCTACGAATACCTCAACTGGAAACGAGCCAGAAATATCAGTATTCTTTTGGGATATTTTTTATGGTTTTTCGGGATTCTAATAGCCGTTATAGTTTTTCCCAAATTCTGGAAGGCAGCCATTGCCGGAGCCATAAAGGGAATTGGTTTTTCAATCATTACCTTCATTTTGGCTATCCTTTTTATCTTGAGTCGATGGATATAATTAAAAATTATTTATGGTAATTTTTTCTATTTTATCTCCAACCTCAATTAGATGCACTACGTTCATCCCATCCTTCACTTTGCCAAAAATCGTATAACTTCCATCTAAATGCATTGTCGGAGAATGCGTAATGAAAAACTGAGTACTTTCTGTATCTTTTCCGGCGGAGGCCATCCCAACATAACCACTGTCATTATAATATAAAGGTGCAAACTCAGACCGAATAGAATAATCACTACTGCCCCAACCATCGCCACGGGAACATCCACCCTGTATGACAAAATTCGGAACAACCCGGTGAAAAACTTTTCCATCAAAGTATCCTTTCTGAGCCAAATCAATAAAGTTAGCTACTGAGCCAGGAGCCATAGAGGGATAAAACTCAATGCTAATCTCGCCTCTCGAAGTTTGAATAGAAGCAGAAGTGCTTGTCTTTACTTTCTGTACCAAATCCCAGTTTACGGGATGATTATAATCGAGAACTTTCGGAGCAGAAGGAGCTTTTCCTTCCAGATAATCCAATGCAGACTGCATAGCATTATAGGTTTCAATATGCTTAGGTAATTGGAGGCCAGCCTGCGCATCTTTTAGAAATGTTAAGTCTTTATATTCATTTTTAAATCCTGCGTCAGGGTTAGCAAACAATTTGGAAAGGATGCCCAGAACAGCTACATCACCTTGTGCAATGGCCTGCTCAAATACAGTATTCATTTCTGCCTTTACCGCTTGATTGTTTTTAAATATTTGATTAAAATTTTTATTAAAACGGATATGGCCAAGCCCGGTTGCCGCCGCTGATTTTAAAACAGGCTCAGGATTATTAATTAAAATATCGTTTAAAAACGTATAATTCCATCCGAATTCTGAAAGCGCATCAAGTATAGCATTTTTTTCGTATACATTTTGTGTTTGGTTAAATGCATTCATCAGGCGTTGACTTCTTCCTGCTTTTGTTTTCGTAAAAGTGTTGGGAAGATGTTTGATAGCCGCAGCCATCATTTGTGTTTTAGGTCGCCAGTTAGCCACTTCGTAATATTTTTGCAAATATATTTTATTGTCCGATTCTTGTCCGTGCTCCCTGAAAAAATTACTTGCCGAAACAGCCAGGTGCGTATTAGGATCATTTAATGCCTGGAATACAGTTTGGCTAACTGTTTCATATTTAAAATTCCCCAATGCCCGGATGATATTGCATTTTACCCGGTAATCGCTTTCAATAGAAAAAAGAGACAATAAGGTACTGCGGGCAGTATCCGCTTTAGTCTTTCCAAGTGCTAATGCAAGTGCCATTCGGATATTTGGGTCATTTTCTTTCTTTATTTGACTGGACAAACCTGCAGCAAAAATCTTGGTGTCCAAATTTTTTGCCCGACCCAAATAATTGGCCGCAATCAGTTTTACGCTGGAAGGCGTTTCCTTGTTGGTGAGTAATTCTACCATACGTTGGGTTCCCTTTGGATGGGTAATATTTCTAAGCATAAACCGATAAATCCCCAATGCTTGTCCTTCTAATAATAAGGTGTCGGCAAAACTATATCGTTCTACCGAACTCATATATTCTAAGTACTTTTTAGAGGCGGACTTGCCTACTGCTTCCAATATAGCCCGGTTTACTTTATGCGAAGTCGTGCTATCTACTTTTTGCTGAAATGCATTGACAAGAGATTGTTCCACCGCTTCGTCTTTAACCTGACCAAGGGCATAGGCGGACAATGCTTTGATCTGTTCGTATTTTTCTTTTTCTAGAATATTAGATAATCCCTGAGCAGCTTTTTTATCCTGAACAGATGCCAAAGCCAGGGTTGCGGCATAGCGATAGGCTCCATTCGGATGATTTAAAAATTCCAGTAAACTATCCGTCAGACGTTTATCCTGAAACCGGACAATATTCTGATGGGTAATATCGGTATAAGATATTTCTAATTCATCATATATTTTATCTTCAGGTGGCTGGCAATAAGCAAAAAAGAACAAGGTGCAGATTAGGAGTAATTTTCTCATCTTTACAATCCAAATTTTTAGAAACTGCAATTTACAAATAACCTATGGTAAACCAACAAAACTACCCAAACCGAACTATTTGGCATATAGAAGGAGATGAACCTGTGGTTCAGATAATTGATCAGAGATGGTTGCCGCACGAGCTTCGAATCGCAAATTTAAAAACGGTAGATGAAGTTTCAATAGCTATCAGCGAAATGTGGGTGAGAGGCGCACCACTTATTGGAGCAACAGCAGCTTGGGGAATGTATTTGGCAGCTTTTAACCTGAAAAATTATCATCCTTCTGAATTTGATTCAACAATAAACAAAGCAGCTGAAAAATTAAATAGAGCCAGACCTACTGCAGTTAATCTTCAATGGGCAATTAATAATCAATTGTCAAATATGAAAAGATTTTCATCCGTAAACGAAAAAATTGAAGCAGCAAAAAACAAGGCAGCAGTAATTACAGAAGAAAGTGTAACGCGTTGTAAAAGTATTGGGGTGAATGGTGTGACATTATTGAAAGAATTGAGTCAAAACAAAAATGGAGCCCCCGTCAACATTCTGACTCACTGTAATGCCGGTTGGTTAGCTTGTGTGGAATGGGGAACAGCAACGGCTCCAATTTACCTCGCCCATAAATACAAAATCCCTGTCCACGTTTGGGTGGACGAAACCCGACCGAGAAATCAAGGTGCCAGATTGACCGCCTGGGAATTAGGTCAGGCAAATATACCACATACTATTATTGCTGATAACGTTGGAGGGCATTTAATGCAACATGGTATGGTAGATATATGTATTGTAGGAACGGATCGGACAACCAGAAAAGGGGATGTTGCTAATAAAATTGGGACTTACCTCAAAGCACTGGCAGCGAAAGACAATGATATTCCGTTTTATGTAGCACTGCCCTCTTCTACAATAGATTGGGAAATGGAAAATGGTTTGGAAGAAATTCCAATTGAGATACGCAATGAGGAAGAAGTGCGAAAAATAAAAGGCAAGTCGGGCAATTCAATTGAAGAAATTTTAATTGTACCAGAAAAATCAAAAGCTATTAACTATGCTTTTGATATAACACCCCATCACTTGATAACAGGATTTATTACTGAAAGAGGAATATGTAAGGCTTCTGAAGAAAGCCTTAAAAAGTTATTTGACAAATAATGGATGATGGTTATATAAAATATAACATTTGTTGGACTCCTGAACAGCCCGTAATTCCGGAATGGATAGAAGAAGTTAATTTTTACAGGAATTTATTATATAAAAAAAATCTTATAGGAGAAGATATGGGTATCGGGTATGGAAATATTAGTATTCGACACCCGATTGAATCTTCCTGGTTTATTATTACCGGGACACAGACAGGTAAAGAGAAAAAGTTAGATAATACGCACTATTGTAGTGTTACTTACTGTGACTTCTCAAAAAACAAGTTATATTGTAAGGGTCCCATTAAAGCTTCTTCTGAATCTTTGACTCATGGTATAGTTTATAAGACAAATATGTGTTGCAAGGCAGTAATGCATGTTCACCATTCCTATTTATGGAAAAAGTTACTAAATAGTGTACCTACTACTCACAAAGAAGTGCAATACGGAAGTATTGGTATGGTTAATGAGGTGGGGAAGCTGGTTTCAAAAATGCCAAATCCCGAATCGGGTTTAATAGCAATGGCAGGTCATGAAAATGGGCTAATTTCTTTTGGAAATACTTTAAGAAAAGCCCTGTCACCTTTATTGTTTTATCTATAAAAAAAGTGAGATCAAACCTTTTTCTTGGGTTTTCATTTGTACCTCGTCTATTATTTCAAAAAAAAGTAGAAAAATATTTGCTACGTATAAAAAAAGCTATATTTTTGTTTGTGTTTATCCTTAGGGGTAAACTATTTTTTCTATATTAAAATTTTCAACATTTCTTAATTCTAAAAAGGAAGAACCCTATGACAAGGAAATTTAACGTTCTGTGCTTGGTAGCTTTTATGTTCCTTGGCCTGACTACCTACGCACAAGAGGACGATCGCGGACTAAAAATGCCAGACAACTATCTAGATGATGAAGTTGCAAAAAGTGAAGATCAAACTAAGGACTGGCGGGAAGGCAATTACAGCTATCCCTCCAAACCCAAAAACATGTGGGAACTCGGTATCCACGCCGGACATTTCATGATTTCCGGTGACGTTAACCCTGAATTGGGTTTCGGTGTCGGAGCTCACCTGCGTAAAGCAATGGGTTATACGTTTTCTCTTCGTTTTAATGGTATGTACGGTCAGGCAAAAGGACTTAACCACAATGCCCAATCTGTTGGTGCATGGCAAAATCAAGGTTTGAGAAAAGATGGTAAACCAATGTATGGAAGAAGTTTAAGAAATAAGCTTGTTCCTAGTTTATATTCTGAGGAAAATACCGGATTACCTTGGTATGCTAATTTTAAAACTACCTATTTAGAGGCTTCTACTCAAGGTATCTTCTCTTTGGGGAACTTATTATTCCACAAAGAAAGAAACCGATGGGATCTTTTCGTAATTGGTGGTATTGGTTTAAGCGGACACCGCACTTACCATGATGCTCTTGATGGTAGTGGAAATGTTTATGATTTCCGTGATGTGAGAGGAACTAACGATCCTGATATTTATGATGATCGTAAAGCTATCAAAGAAAATATCAGAGCAAAACTTGACGGTGAATATGAAACTCCAACTGAAAGATGGGGTGGATTATTTAATCTCGGTGGAGGAAACGATGTTGAAGCTGATGATGAAATGGTTGTTAATGCTGTTGGTAACTTCGGTATCGGTGTTGGATACTTGATCAACAGAAGAGTATCTATTACTTTGGAGCACCAGGCTACATTTACTGATGAGGATCTTTTAGATGGTTACCGTTGGGCTGAGCAAGGTGATTTCACAAGAGATGTGGATGTTCCTCAATACACACACCTTCGATTGAATCTGCACTTAGGTAGCTTTGATAAAGCAGTTGAGCCACTTTGGTGGTTGAATCCACTAGATGCACCATTGGATGATATTGCTCAGTTGAAAAAGCGTCCTGTATTGGATTTAGGTGATGATGATGGTGACGGTGTAATCAATGACTTGGATAAAGAGCCAAATACAGCAGCTGGATGCCCAGTTGATACCAGAGGTGTTGCTTTAGATAGCGATGGTGACGGTGTATTAGACTGTAAAGATAAAGAAGTACACTCTCCTCCGGGATATGAAGTAGATGCTGATGGTGTTGCGCAGGTTCCTGCTCCACCTAGATATGCTACTCCAGATGAATTAGCAAGAGAAGTAGGTAGATTGAATCAAAGAATTGACAATTTACCAAAACCTGGACCTTCAGGACCTATTGGTTGTTCAGGTGACTGGTTCTTGCCGATGATCCACTTTGATTTGGATAAGTACTACATCAAGCCTGAGTTCTATCCTCAATTACACCACGTTG
>JAHDCK010000521.1 GCA_020629915.1 Saprospiraceae bacterium | reverse complement strand
CTTGGTTAAAAGTTCGGCGGTTAATTTTTTAATCTCAATAAGCCTGCGATACAAATGGTCTCAAAAAACTCGACAGTTGATTTTTTAAAAACCAATAGAAGAAAATTATGTTTTAATTAAAATCCAATAGCCTCAAAAAGCCAGGACCAGGTGGCGTACAATCCGTAAACCAACAAACCAATCACGCTAAATATAACAAATAAAACAAATAAGATAATTCCAATTCCACTGCCTTCGTGCAGTCCTTCCAGTTGGTGTTCCTTGAGTAAATTCAGATTGCGGGTGTTCGCTTTATAAGTAAAATCAAAAATATCTCCCAGGAAGGGGATGACCCCTAGGAGGGCATCCAGCACGATATTCCACAACATTTTTAAAATGACTTTTCCGCTGACGCCATGTCGAGCCATAGATAAAATCATCAAGCCTGAAATGCTGAACGAAGCGACTTCACCAGCTACCGGAACCAAGCCAATGATTGGATCTAATCCGATGCGATATCCAAGGATGGGAATGCGAATGGAGTTATCCAGTAAATGCGTTATGGTATCCACCCACTTTAATTCGGGGATGACTTCTACTTCTTCGAGGTTTGTTTCCACGATGATCTCAGTTTTGTTGTGGCGAAGATACGGCGAATTTTAAAAAATCTTTTGTAAAAGATCATTTATCAAAACCATCACTTCTGATACTTCGGTCAGGAATAGGTTCGTTTCGGCTTTAACAAATGACATTTTTGATTTTAAATTTGGTTACTCTTCCTCCCAAACCACCACATAAATATTCCACCCGGAATAAACATAAACAAACTATAAACAGCAGCAGGTAATGCCATCTGAGGAACTTGCAGAATTGTAGTTGCTACGAGAATGGCCAGCGTTCCGTTTTGAATGCCGGACTCGATGACGACGGAAAGGGTTTGTTTTAAATTTAGTTTTGTAATATAAGAAGAAATCCAGGCAACAAGCAGCGTTAATATATTGAGTAAAACAACGGCACTGCCCACGACTTTAAAAGAAGGAATTAATTTCTCTCTTTCTGCAGCTATAATTCCAATTAAAATTAATATAAATAAAATGGTAGAAGCCGTTTTGGTAGGTTTTAACATCCGCTGAGCAAAATCCGGGAAACGACTTTTTATCCACATGCCGATTGAAACCGGAAGGATGGTTATCGCAATAATTTGCAATACCGTTTTTAATATGGGAAAGTTTATAATGCGATCGTCTCCCAAAAAATATCCCAGCGAAAAAGACAATATAAGGGGAATGGTAATAACAGTTATAAAACTGCTAATAGCTGTCAGGGAAATGGACAAGGCGGTATCTGCGTTGGAAACGTGGCTGATCAGGTTGGAAGTCACTCCTCCCGGACAGGCAGCGATGATCATTAGTCCGACAGCGAGTTCCGGCTGAGGTATGAATAAATACGCTACAGTAAAACCAATTATAGGTAAAAAAATAATTTGATTAATCAAGCCGGTGAGCACGGCTTTAGGGTAAACGAAAATTCTACGAAAATCCTCAATGGAAAGAGAAAGCCCCATTCCCAGCATTATGATAAACAGGGAAAGGGGCAGGATTATATCTGTAAGAATACTTCCTTCCATCTATTCTACGATACCCGTCATCGTCAGGAAGGATTTTCCGCGCTTGGTATTGGTGTAGGCGACTACGGTAGCGGTGATAGGCCCTTTTTTACCTTTAGAATCCAGGATCACCTTAAACTCTCCTTTCTTCTTGGGCATAATCGGAACCTTTGTCCATTGAGGAGCGGTGCAGCCGCAGGAAGATTTGGCATTGCTGATGATGAGTGGAATGTCTCCACGATTCGTAACAATAAAGGTGTGTTCAATGACATCGCCCTCCTTGATGCGTCCGAAATTGAAATCTTCAGAATCCCAGCTGGTGATCGTCTTAGTGGGGAGTTTGCTTTTGAGGCGATCCGCTGCACTGCTCCCGGAAGGGGAGGAAGTGGCCATCGCTGCTTTTCTTTTTTCTTCCTCCGTTGCTTTTGCTCTGGCTGCTTTTTCAGCGGCCAATCGTTCTTGCTTCGCTTTTTTGGCAGCAGCCTTGGCTTCCATTTCAGCTTTTTCTTTGGCAATTCTATCTTGCTCTGCTTTTTCAGCGGCCAATCGCTCTTGCTTTGCTTTTTCGGCAGCAGCCTTGGCTTCCATTTCAGCTTTTTCTTTGGCAATTCTATCTTGCTCTGCCTTCTCTGCGGCCAATCGTTCTTGCTTCGCTTTTTTGGCAGCAGCCTTGGCTTCCATTTCAGCTTTTTCTTTGGCAATTCTATCTTGCTCT
>JAHDCK010000520.1 GCA_020629915.1 Saprospiraceae bacterium | reverse complement strand
CTAGGTAAAAAAGAACAAGTATAGTTGTGTACTTTATTATTTTCTCATCCCTTAGGTTAAAATGGGCAATAAGATTCGGGTCATAAGAATTTTTAGGAATCCGATTGGCGTTTATCAATCCTCAACTTCATTTCAGGTTGACAAACAGAATTCGTATTTTGTTGTAAACCCATCTTTCATTTAAATGATCTTTTTTGCTATGTTTTTTTAATATTAAATCAATTTACACAATAGATCACAAAATCAAAACAATTATTTTTAAATTATAATAAAAATAAATGATAGCTCAGAAGTCCATACAAGAGGTGATAGAAAGTGCGAAGATCGAAGAAGTCGTTGGCGACTTTGTCGGACTGAAACGAGCGGGCGTCAATATGAAAGGCCTGTGTCCTTTCCACAATGAAAAAACGCCTTCCTTTGTCGTTTCACCCAATAAAAACATATATAAATGTTTTGGCTGCGGTGAAGCAGGCGACCCCATCAACTTTGTCATGAGGTTGGAAAGCATGACTTACCCGGAGGCCATTCGCTATCTCGCCGGGAAATACAATATTGAATTAGAGGAAACTCAAAGCACTCAGGAGCATCAGGAAGAGCGAAAACTTATTGATAGTTTATATATTATAAATCAATTTACACAAGAACATTACCAGAAAAATCTCTTTGAAACAGACCTGGGAAAAAGCGTGGGCCTGAGTTATTTTAAAGAAAGAGGCTACCGGGAGGAGACTGTAAAAAAATTCGGATTGGGTTTTGCGAATGCGATTAGAAATGATCTTACTGGCAAGGCGCAAGCCAATGGATATAATATTGACTTATTAAAAAAATTGGGATTAACCCGTGATAACGGAAATGATTTTTTCTTCAACCGGGTGATTTTTTCTATCTATAATACAAGCGGAAAGGTCGTCGGTTTTGCCGGCCGGATTCTAAATAAAACCGCCAAGGCACCCAAATACATCAACTCTCCGGAATCTGACGTATATAATAAAAGTAAAATATTATACGGCCTTTACCACGCCAAAAAAGCCATTCGCCAAATGGATGAATGTTTTATGGTGGAAGGTTATACCGATGTCATTTCCCTCAATCAATCCGGCCTGGAAAATGTCGTCGCCTCCTCCGGCACCTCCCTGACGGTAGAGCAGATTCGCCTGGTCAAACGCTTCACACCTAACCTGACGATTCTTTATGACGGAGATGCGGCTGGGATCAAAGCAGCGACACGCGGATTGGATTTAGTGCTGGAACAGGACATGAATGTAAAGGTCGTTTTGCTGCCGGAAGGGGAAGACCCGGATTCCTATATGAAGCAAGTCGGCCTGACAAAGTTCAGGGAATATATTTCGGAAAACGCATCGGATTTTATTTTATTTAAAACAAATTTATTAATAGAAGAAACTAAAAAAGACCCGATCAAAAAGGCCGGACTGGTGCGGGGTATTTTGGAAAGCATTGCGAGGATTCCCGATCCCATTAAACGTTCTGTATATATAAAAGAATGTTCTTCGAGATTGGAAATGGAGGAAAATGTACTTATCAACGAGCTAAATAAACTGGTCACGCAAAAGGTCAAGAAAGAACGAATCAAGCGGCAGGTGCAGGAAAGAAAAGCCCAGGGAGGAGACGATCCCTTTGCCGGGATCTCGGAATCAGACGCACCTCCACTCGAAGGAGAAACGGCCACGGACAAACCCACTATCACAGATGAATTTCAGGAAAAAGATATTATTAGAATTTTAATGCAAGCAGGAGATTACAAACTGACGAGTGGTATCACAGTGACACAATTTATATTAATGAATATTGAAGATGTTGTAAAAGAATTTGATAATTCATTATACAAAAAAATCATAGAAGAATGCTATGCCCTTTGGAAAAAGAGCAAAGTCCGAGGGGCAAAAGAATTTTTAAAACACACGGATAATGACGTTCGTCAAATGGCGATAAACGTCAACAGCTCTCCTCACCAATACAGTGAAAACTGGATGGACAAAATGGGGCCGCTGCGCAGTCAGAAGATGCCGGATGAAAATTTTGAAGCGGATAGCTTAAATGGATTAATGCGTTTTCGCCTGAAAAAAATTGTGCGTTCCATCGAGAAAAAACAAGCTGAACTCAAAACGGCTTCTAAGACGGATCAAATAATTTTATTAAAAGTATTAGTAAAATTAAATGCCGTTCGGAATGAGTTGGCAGAGAAATTAAAGACAGTGGTGCTGAAGTAGCGGCCGTACTATTTGCCTAAATGCTCCGTCAATAACTGCCACTTTCCATCTTCTTTTACAATAGTACAAGTCCCCTTCCCTGCCCCGGAGATC
>JAHDCK010000081.1 GCA_020629915.1 Saprospiraceae bacterium | reverse complement strand
ACCTTTCTTTAAATAGGTTCTGTCTCTATTTTTCACAATCAATTTTTTATAAATTGAATCTTTCTTTTGCTCTACAATAAATTCTCTTTCTGCCTTTTTATATTTTAAAGAACCCTTGGGTAAAACCACTCTTATAGTATCTGTTTTTTTTCGATAAAAATAATTAAAGTATACTTTACCAGACCCCATGCAGTTGGAATAGGGCTGATATTCTTCTGTATAAGACTTTACCTCATAATCCAAACACCAACCAAAATACTGACCATTAGAAACGCTATCCGCTTCAAATAATCGCTGACCATTTGCGAATAAAGAAAGATTTAAAAACAAAAGAAATAGTATATGTTTTCCCATGACATTAAGATGGGGAAATAACCAAAAGGGTTGCATCCAATGTATTTTTTCCACGTATAGTTTTTACTATCTTTGCACCTCAAATTTTAAAAAATACAAAAATGGCTCAAGACGATTTATTTAAAAAAGTTATATCTCATTGTAAAGAATATGGTTTTATCTATCAGTCCAGCGAAGTGTATGACGGGCTGAGTGCGGTTTATGATTACGGGCCTTATGGTTCAGAATTGAAAAATAACCTCAAGCAATACTGGTGGAAAAGCATGGTGCAGATGCACGAAAATATCGTGGGGATAGACAGTGCCATTTTTATGCACCCGAAAATATGGAAAGCCTCCGGCCACGTGGATGCTTTTAATGATCCGCTGATTGACAATAAGGATTCCAAGAAGCGTTACCGCGCGGATGTCCTTGTTGAAAATTTTATGGATAAAATTGAAGTGAAAATCAACAAGGAAGTGGCCAAGGCGAAAAAGCGTTTTGGAGATGCTTTCGATGAAGTGCAATTTCGTTCTACCAATCCCCGCGTTCTTGCGAATGTAGAAAAATATAATACGATAAAAGATCGCCTGGCGGATTATATGTCTAACAGCAAACTGGATGAGCTGAAAGCTCTCATCGAAGAACTGGGCATCGCCTGCGAGGTAAGCGGCAGCAAAAACTGGACAGAGGTGCGCCAATTTAACCTGATGTTTTCTACCCAACTGGGGAACATCGCCGGGGAAGAAGGTAAGTTGTATTTGCGCCCCGAAACCGCACAGGGAATATTTGTGAATTTTTTGAATGTACAAAAATCCACCCGCCAGAAATTGCCCTTCGGAATTGCGCAGATCGGAAAGGCGTTTAGAAATGAAATCGTCGCGCGGCAGTTTATTTTTAGAATGCGGGAATTTGAGCAAATGGAAATGCAGTTCTTCGTGCGACCGGGCGAGGAAATGAAATGGTACGAATACTGGAAAGATGCCCGTCTGAAATGGCACCTTGCTCTGGGTACGCCGGAAGAAAATCTTCGCTTCCACGATCACGATAATCTGGCGCACTATGCCAATGCCGCTGCTGATATTCAATACAATTTTCCATTTGGTTTCAAGGAACTGGAAGGGATTCACTCCCGGACGGATTTCGATTTGAATAGCCATCAGGAATTGTCCGGGCGGAAATTGCAATACTTCGATCCGGAGTTGAATGAAAATTATGTGCCTTTTGTCGTGGAAACTTCCATCGGTGTGGATCGGATGTTTTTGTGTGCCATGAGCAATGCGCTGGTGGAGGAAGTAGTGCCGGGGACGGAAGGAAAAGAATCGACGCGTGTGGTTTTAAAACTGCATCCGGCACTGGCTCCGGTGAAGTGTGCCGTATTGCCGTTGAAGAGAAATGACGATAATTTGACAGGCAAGGCAAGAGCTATTTTTAATAAAATAAAATATTCGTTTAATGCGCAATATGATGACAGCGGTTCTATTGGAAAATTATACCGTCGTCAGGATGCTATCGGCACGCCTTACTGCATTACCGTGGATTTTGAAACGCTGGAAGATGATACCGTGACTATTCGGGAGCGGGATTCTTTAGCTCAGGAAAGAATTCATATAGATAAAATTGAGGAAGTAGTTAGGCAACGGATTGATATGAAACAGTTGTTTGTAGAGTAATCCGTTTTAAAAAATGGCGTTGAATTTGTAGTATCAAGGTAGAACAAGTCTAATGGTTAAAAACTTATCCGTCGATATTGACTGGTTAAGCCCTAATCAATTTTCTTATAAAAAAGTTTCCGAAAGACATCACCACTCCACAACTTAGGGTTTTTCATTTTTTTTGAATTAAGTTCTGTTATAAGTTGAAATTCCTTTACAAAATTGTCACGCCATTTATCCCGAAGGATTTGCCCCGGGATGATATAGAATATATTCGGGCAGAATTAGTGATATATATTATCCTTTCTGCCTTGTCCTTCTATTCTATTATGTGGGTGGTAGAATTTTTCTTTCACATCAACCCCTCTTTACCCATTGGCCTTATTCTAATTTTAGGTCTCAGTTTATTGTTTATCCTTCGATGGACTCAACAACCCTGGCTCATTGGTCATGTTATTGTTTTAATATATTTTATTTTAACAACCTATCAAATGACCCAAACCGGAGGTATGTTTTCCCGGACTTTTATGCTCTACTTTTTAGTACCTATGTTTGGTTTTTTGCTGCGGGGATTCAAAACCGGGATATTTTGGATGATAGTATGCCTGTTTATCCTGATCTATTATTGGATCAACATGGGAAATGAACAAGCTCTGCTTCATTTTCAAAATGAAATAGATGTCTTTAAGCCGGGTTACTATATTTCTCTGGCTGTTACCGGATTAATATTTGGGTGCATCTTTGTTATCATTTTTGGGTATCAATCCCATGTATTGCTGCGCCGGCTCAAAACCAACCAGGAAAAACTGGAAGCTAATAATAAAATACTGGAAAGAACTCAGCAAAAACTTTGGGAAAGCAATAAAGAATTAGAAAATTTTGCATTTGTTGCCTCCCATGATTTGAAGCAGCCAGTACGCACTATTAAAAGTTTTACACAACTTCTAAAAAAGCAATTGGTGACGGAAGGTCATCTTACTACGGAAAATTCAGAATATATTGATTTTATTTTAGCCGGTTCTAAAGATATGAACAGGCTCATTCAGGATTTGCTTGATTATGCATGCGTGAGTAACAAGGAAACCTTTAGGGTAGAATCAATACCCATGGAAAACACGCTTGATTTAGTTTTACTTCAACTGGATGATCAGATCAAATCTATCGATGTAAGTTTTGAAAGGGAACCATTACCCATAATCAAGGGCATCAAAAGTCAGATGAAACAGTTGTTGCAAAATTTGATTTCCAATGCTCTAAAATTCAGACGCAGGGATGTCAAAACCAAAATCAAAATTCTATGTGAATCAGACGCAGATTATTTGCGATTTGCTATTTCAGATAATGGCCTAGGGATTAAATCTGAAAAAATACAAAGTATTTTTCAACCTTTTACAAAAATTCATCCCGATGCCGAGACTGAAGGGGTCGGACTAGGCTTGGCCACCTGCAAAAAAATTGTGGAAAATCACAAAGGAAAAATCTGGGCAGAATCTGTGCCAGGAGCTTCAACCACTTTTTATTTTACAGTAAGTAAAAATTTATAATATTTTAAATTAAAATTTTATAAATTGTAGAATAATTTTTATATTTGAATAGCCAATCATTTTTATAGAATCCTTCCTGTTTATTAAATCCCTCGTATTTTTTTATATTAAATTTTTTAGACATGAGAATTCTTATTTTCTTTTTTTTAGCCTGCCTTCTCTTCGCCTGCAACAAGAGCGACGATACGTTTGATATAACAGGAGAAACCCCACCCGGCCCAACTCAATCCGTCAATGTATCTGTTTATTTATGCCCGAACCCTTTAGACAATCATTGTGAAAATGAACAACCACTTGCAGGAGCAAAAGTTATCCTTTATGCGACTGATGAAGATCGGATATTTCAGGAAAATGCGGTAAGGCAGGGAACCACACCTAACACTGGTAGATTGACTTTCAACAACCTCGAAAAAACAACTTATTATGCTTTTGTAGAAACACAACATGGTGTGGACGAGGATTATTTTCAAATCCCTGCCGGTGGGAGTGCCAACTACCTTTTCCATTTTTACGGAGAATAGAATTCGGGAAATTATTTTTTTCAAATTGTTGGTTTGCCAGATGCTTATTTTAGATAGAATTTAGGAACTTTGCAGGAAACTTAAAACGAGCAAATGAACTATCATTTTAAATATATTTTCCTTTTTATTCTAGCTGGTTTATTTTTTCACTCCTGCATGAAAGAAGAACTCGAAATTTCCTGGGCTGAATTGAGTATTCCCTCTGACCTGGATATGGAGTCCCTGGTTTTTATCAATCGGGATACTGGGTATGTCGTAGGAGGAGATCGCTGGAATTATGGAGAATTATTATATACGAAAGATGGTGGAGCCAACTGGATAGTCGATTCTTTTACGAATAAGAAAATTTTTGATATACAATATTCTTCTGATGGAATTGCCACAGCTGTGGGCATTGACGGATATTTTTTTTCCTCCAATGATTTTGATCGTTGGAAATCTCTTCGTCTCCCCTACTGGTCCCCATTGAATAGTGTATTTTTCCAAACCAGGCATAAAGGTGTGGCTGTTGGAGGGGTGAGTTTTGGTTCCGGGTGGATTGCTACATTTGGAGAAAACGGTAACCTTATTGAGTGGGACACCACCTTCCAGCACGAATTGAGCGATGTTTATTTTTCTGATCCGGAAACGGTTCATGCAGTTGGGTACGGGATAGTCCTGCGCTCAGAGGATGCCGGCATCACCTGGACGACGGCTGATATTCAAGGTGATTTTTTCCGGGCTGTGCATTTCCCTACTCCGGAGGTAGGTTATGCAGTTGGATTTTCAGGAACAATTATAAAGACCACAGATGCCGGGCTGAGCTGGCAAAAAATCAGAAACGGCAATAATATTCTGGTGAGTAATCTGCCCTTTCGGGATGTTTTTTTCCTGGATGAAGATACAGGTTATATCGTTGGACATAATGGTACTTTCAGAAAAACCATCAATGGTGGAGAGAACTGGACCAAAATTACTATGCCTTCTAATGCTCACCTCAATAAAATTTTCATGGTCGGAACGACGGGTTATATCGTAGCAGAAAATGGCAAGATTTTTAAATTTGAAGATGATTGAAAACTCTTCTAATTAAAAATACTTGTATCTTTGTTTCATAATACGAAATAACGTTTTAATATATGAAACACCCGATAAAAAAAATAGCTGCTGCCCTGGATCAGGCCGCCCTCCAATCTCAGGCAACTCAACAAGTTAGTTTAACGCATCCTATCAGCCTGGAAGAAGCTTATGATATACAAAAAATATCTATTGAAAAAAGATTAGAGAGAGGCGAAAAGTTAACCGGATACAAGCTGGGGTTTACCAGTAAAGCAAAGATGGAACAGATGGGAGTCCATGACATCATCTGGGGACGTTTGACTGATAATATGGAAGTCATAAATAGTCAAACTTTATCTATGTCTAATTTTATTCATCCAAGAGTAGAACCGGAAATTGCTTTTTTAATCGGCAAACCTATCGATGAGTTTTTGACTTTAGAAACAGCGACAGATTATCTCCAAGGTGTTGCAGCAGCATTAGAAATCATTGACTCAAGATATGAAAACTTCAAGTTTTCTTTTGAGGATGTCATTGCCGACAACTGCTCTTCTTCGGCTTATGTCCTTGGCGAATGGCTTCCACCAACAACGCCACTGCAAAATCTGGATATCGCCTTAGTGATTAATAAAAAAATTAGTCAGACTGGTCATTCAAATGCCATCCTGGGCAATCCTTTAGCCTCTTTAGTAGAAATGGCAAAAATGGCGCGAAAGTATAACCTTGAGATAAAACCAGGTCAAGTGATCCTGGCCGGTGCAGCTACTTCAGCCGTTTATATTCATGAAGGGGATAAAATAGAAGGGCAGTTTAATGAGCTTGGGAAAGTTCATATAGAAGTTATTGCTTAGAGCATTTTAATTATGAAAGAATTAAAAAGCTCCGTACAAAAAACCTTTGCCCTGCTGGAATATTTTACCATTCAAAAACCAATTTGGGGCGTAACGGAATTGGCAGAAGCCATAGGTTCAAATAAAAGTACCGTTTACCGTTTTTTAGCAGATCTATGCAGACTCGGTGTTTTGTATAAAGACCCTGTTACGGAGAAATATGGCCTGGGTTTGAAGCTCTTTGAGCTAGGCGGAAGGGTACAATTGAAATCTGCTTTTGTAGATAAGACGCATCCTGAATTGATAAAGGTGGCAGTCCGTATTACGGAAACTGTACACATTGCTGTCCTTAAAAACCACCAGGTTTTTTATGTAGATAAAGTGGAAAGTCCTCAAGGGTTAAAAATCAGTAGCCATATTGGAAGTTTTAATCCTGCTTATGCAACTGCACTGGGGAAAACACTTTTGGCTTTTTTGCCGGAAGAAATTAAAATGCAAACGATTCACACCATAATGGATCTCAAAAAACCAATTGCTTTTACACAAAACACGATACTCAATAAAACAACTTTACTCAAGGAGCTGGCACAAATTAAGGCTATGGGTTATGGAATTGACCGGGAAGAATTTGAGCAGGGCTTGATATGCGTGGCGATTCCTGTTTTTAATCAAAACAATGAAGTTGTGGCTAGCCTGAGTGCATCGGGTCCGGCTAATAGATTTGAAGAAAAAAAAGTAGCTGACTATGTTGCTACTCTAAAGAAAGGAGCGAATGCCATTCAACATAAAATTGGATTCTTTAAACCTTGGTGAAAATGAAAATTTGAAAATGAAAATTTGAAAATGAAAATGAAAATGAAAATGAAAATGAAAATGAAAATGAAAAGATTACTATTCTGTTAAATGTAAGTATTAATAAAATATTTTAATTCTTATTTTAATTTTCATTTTCATTATTATTATTATTTCAATTAAAAATTCAATATGAATACAATACGCATCAATGGTCATTCCCATTTGCTTCCCTATCCGGAGCAGATTCCTGCTTATTTGAAGGAAAAAGAAATCTTTTGGATTGATGAAGACCGGGAGTACATGCTTCAAAAAAACTGGAAGCGTCCGGTAACGGATTCCAGTTTTTTTCTAAATGAGAAGTTGGAGTGGATGGAACGAAATCGCATTGACCATGCAGTTGTTTTAAACCTGTCTCAATTATACGGAAATGGATTGCGGATGCGGGATATGAAATATGCCTTGAGATTTCAAAACGATTTTAACGCCCAGGTACAAAATGACCACCCCACAAAATTCACTTGTGGTTTTGTCGTTCATGCCGGATTTATGGATGGTGCTTGCTGGGAAATTGAGCGATGCGTGGAAGAGTTAGGGTTGCAAGTCCTTTGTTTGCCGACCCACTATATGGATTCAGTCGGTACCTGGAGAGGTATTTTTGATGAGGAAACCGCTCCCATTTTTGAGCTGGCCAATAAATACAAACTGGCTATAGAAGTTCATCCTTATGATGGAGATAAATTTATTCATTTGGAAAACAAAGCCTGGCGTTTTCACCTGATATGGATGCTGGCACAATGTGCTGATGCCTACCACTTTTACACTTTAGAAGGCTTGTATGAAAAGTACCCGGAGGTAAGAGTTTGTTTTGCGCACGGTGGACAATTAAATCACCTCAATATTGGCCGTAGAACACAAGGTTTTGACGGTCGCCCCGATTTATTTGAGGGCATGGCTCGCCCCCGAAAAGCCATTGGCCATCCTAATATTTTCTTTGATACATTGGTTCATGATACTTTTTCGCTGGACTTGATGGTGCGTCGTCAAAAGGGAACAGACCAAATCTTGCTGGGCCTGGACGACCCTTACCCGCTGGGAGAAATGGAGAGCGAACGCCAATCCTCTTATCCCGGCAAACTGCTGGATTTAGCTGTTGAAGAAGGCGTTATAACAAAAAATCAACACAAAGAAATCTGGTTTGATAATGTGGTCAGATGGATATGCGGAGAAAATCAGGAGAAATTTTTAAATCGACTCACCGCTAAAAATCACTTATAAATGCTGGAAACAGAATATCAAAACGGACTTGATGCTGCCAGAGTAATGGATCATCAGGACGAGTTAAGCCATTTTCGAAATCAATTTCATCTCCCCATTCAACCCAATGGGAAACCCTATGTTTATCTCTGTGGAAATTCCTTGGGTTTACAACCTAAAACAACCGCAGCAGCACTACAGCAGGAATTATTGGATTGGAAAAACCTCGGAGTAGAAGGACATTTTCACGCTAAAAATCCCTGGATGCCTTACCATGAATTTTTGACCCAAGCAATGGCAAAGGTCGTGGGTGCAAAACCAGAGGAAGTAGTGGTGATGAATACCCTGACTGTCAATTTGCACTTTATGATGGTTTCTTTTTATCAACCCAAAGGCCAGCGCAATAAAATTGTCATTGAAGCAGATGCCTTCCCTTCTGATAAATATGCAGCCGAATCCCAAATCAAATTTCATGGTCTGAATCCTAAAGAATGCCTGATTGAATTGAAGGCACGAGAAGGAGAAGTATGTTTAAGAGCGGAAGACATTCAGGAAGTTATCTCAAAGCAAGGAGACGAGGTGGCGCTAATCCTCCTGGGCAATACCAACTATTATACGGGACAGTATTTTGATATAAAACAAATCACTGAATGGGGTCATGCTAAAGGTTGTTTTGTCGGATTTGATTGTGCGCATGGTGCCGGGAATATGCCTTTAAATCTACACAACTCCGGATGTGATTTTGCAGTTTGGTGTAATTATAAATACCTCAATTCCGGTCCGGGTGGAATGGGTGGAGCTTTTGTTCACCAGAGACATCATCAAAACAAATCCCTGCCTCGCTTTACGGGATGGTGGGGTCATAATAAAGATACCCGCTTCAAAATGCGGGATGCCTTTGATCCTATCCCGACTACGGAGGCCTGGCAATTGAGTAATCCGCCTATATTGGCCATGGCTTCGGTGTGGTCTTCTTTGAAAATATTTGAGGAAGCAGGCATGGACAGATTAAGAAAAAAAGCGATTCGCCTGACTGGGTACCTGGAATTTTTAGTAAAATCATTGGGAGATGATATTATCAATATCATTACTCCTTCCGATCCTGCCCAAAGAGGTTCACAATTGTCTATTCAGGTAAAACAGGCAGATAAAACATTGTTTAACAAAATCACCGAAGATGGTGTCATAGCAGATTGGCGAGAGCCGGATGTAATTCGGGTAGCTCCCGTTCCGATGTATAACTCTTACGAAGATGTGTTTAATTTTTACAGTATTTTAAAGAGCGCATTAAATGAAAAAGGATAAAATAATCATAGTTGGGGCCGGACTTTGCGGAAGCTTATTGGCCATTAGGCTGGCCCAACGAGGTTTTCACGTGGCGGTTTATGAACGCCGACCCGATATGAGAAAAGGCGTTGAAGATGCAGGTCGTTCTATAAATCTGGCCTTATCAGCGCGAGGATTAATGGCCCTGGAAACTGCCGGTATCAAAAAGATAGTTTTAGAAGAATGTATCCCGATGCGTGGACGAATGATTCACCCTTTGGGTGGAAATCCATTTTTGTCCAATTACAGCGGTCGGGCAGAAGATTATATCAACTCTGTTTCACGACCGGGATTGAATTTAGCTTTGATAAAAGAAGCGGACAAATTTGAAAATGTCGAGTTAAAATTTGAATCCAAAGTCATTTCAGTTGATTTGGAAAAGGCAAAAATCAAGTATCAACTCGGCAGTAAAACACTCGAGGATCAAGGTACTATTGTCATTGGAACCGACGGAGCCGGGTCTGTTGTTCGGCGGGCGATGATGGGACAAACCACCAAATTATTGTTCAATTATTCTCAGCATTTTTTGAGGCATGGTTATAAAGAACTCAGTATTCATCCTGCTGTTGGCGGCGGATGGAAAATTGAAAAAGAAGCTCTTCATATTTGGCCCAATGGCAGTTTTATGATTATTGCCCTGCCGAATTTAGACGGGAGTTTTACGCTGACTATGTTCCACCCTTTTGAAGGAGAAGCAGGTTTTAATACCTTGAATACAAAAGAAAAATTAAAAGCCTTTTTTGAAAAATTTTACCCTTCTTTATTACCGCATATTCCTCATTTGTATGAAGAATATTTTGAAAACCCGGTCGGTACCCTGGGGACTATCAAGTGTTATCCCTGGCAGGCATTTGGCAAAGGATTGATCATGGGAGACGCCTCTCATGCGATTGTACCATTTTATGGTCAGGGTATGAATGCCTCACTGGAAGATGTTCGGATTTTTGATGAGGTTTTGGAACAATACGGAGATGACTGGGAGAAAGTTTTTACGGTTTTTCAGGATGCCCGGAAAGCCAATGCAGATGCCATTGCGGATCTGGCAATTGACAATTTTTATGAAATGCGCGATCATGTGGATGATGTCGCTTTCATGCGAAAGCGCAAAATTGAAATGCAATTAGAACAGCAATTTCCTGATTATTATTCCAAATATTCCCTGGTTACTTTCCAGCCCAATCTGCCCTATGAGCAAGCTATGAAACGCGGCAGAAAACAAGACGAAATATTACTTGAAATGTGTGGTCAGAATGATTTTGATAAAATTCCTTTAGCGGATTATTATAACAGATTAATTAATATTATTTAAATAAAATATGTCTATCAACAGAAATGTAGAAGCGGCTGCCAAACGACTTCGGGAGGCCGAAGCTAAAGGCATCGTCTGTGAGCCAGTCCGCAATCTGATTGGCCCAACAGATATTGAAAAAGCCTATGCCGTGCAGGCCATCAATACAGCACTCCGAGTCGCACAAGGAGCAAAACCAATCGGTAGCAAAATAGGATTGACGGCACCTGTGATCCAAAAACAACTCGGCGTAGACCAGCCAGATTTTGGAACACTTTGGCAAGATAAAGAAGTAGAAAATGGAGGCGTCATTTCTATGAAGGAATTGATGCAGCCAAGAGCCGAAGCAGAACTGGCTTTTGTTTTGGGAAAAGATTTGACCTCCGAAAAATTAACTTCGGTAGATATTATTTCGGCCATAGATTATGCCCTGGCTTCTATTGAAATAGTAGGTAGCCGCATCAAAAACTGGGATATAAAAATTACCGATACGATTGCGGATAATGCCTCTGCGAGTCATTGGGTCGTCGGGCATCAACCCGTTAAATTAGAAAATATAGACTTGCTCAACTGTAAAATGATCCTCAAGAACAATGGCAAGATCGTATCTGAGGGAACTGGCCAAAACTGCCTGGGTTCGCCAATCAATGCTGCGCTTTGGTTGGCTAGAAAATTAGTTAAAATGGGAACACCTATGCGTGCAGGAGAGGTGATTTTGACAGGTGCATTAGGGCCAATGATTGCGGCTAAGGCGGGGGACAATTTTCATGTAATTATTGAAGGGGCAGGAGAAGTAAGTGTTGGTTTTACAGATTAAATTTTAATATAATTTTAAAATAAAAAATAATGAGTAGCAAAGTTCTAAAAGATAAAGCACAACCACTCGGCCATTATCCCCACGTCCGCCGGGTAGGTGATTTTATATATGTATCCGGTACGAGCAGCCGCAGGAAAGACAACACGCATGTTGGAGCCGTACAGGATGAAAACGGGGAATGGCAGTTAGACATTAAAGCGCAAACAAAAGCTGTTATCCAAAATATAGGAGAATTACTGAATAGTCTTGATGCCGATTTATCAAACGTAATCGACATCACAACTTTTCTGGTAGATATGAAAGATTTTAAAGGGTACAACGAAATATATGGTACTTTTTTTAATCATGAAACCGGGCCAACCCGAACTACGGTTGCCGTTCATCAATTGCCCCATCCCAATTTACTGATTGAGATAAAAGCAGTGGCCTATTTGCCCTTAAAATAAATCCTACCCAAATTTACAATCATGAAAAAAGTAAAAGTAGCTATCGTTGGTCCGGGAAATATCGGGACTGATTTGATGATAAAGGTCATCCGCAATTCCAAAAATCTGGAGATGCACGCTATGGTTGGAATTGACCCTGACTCGGATGGATTGGCAAGAGCTAAAAGAATGGGTTTTGTAACGACTCATGAAGGATTGGCAGGATTGGAAGCCATGCCGGAATGGGAGGATATTAAAATTGTATTCGATGCTACCTCTGCCAAAGCACACCACTATAATTGGAGCATTGTCGAAAAATATCCGGATAAAAGGATCATTGATTTAACACCTGCTGCAATTGGCCCATTCCTGATTCCTCCTGTCAATTTTGACGAAAGTCATAATGTTCGAAATGTCAATATGGTCACGTGTGGCGGACAAGCCACTATCCCGATGGTAGCCGCCGTAAATCGAGTTGCAAAAGTACATTACGGAGAAATAGTTGCTTCAATTGCCAGCAAATCTGCAGGGCCAGGTACTCGTGCAAATATTGATGAGTTTACAGAAACTACGGCACAGGCGATTGAGCAAGTTGGTGGTGCAGCGAAAGGAAAGGCGATTATCATTTTGAATCCTGCCGAACCGCCAGTAGTAATGCGAGATACTGTTTTTACTCTAAGTGAAGCGGGCGACCGGGAAGCGATTAAAGCCAGCATCCATAAAATGGTGGAGGAAGTGCAAAAATATGTTCCGGGTTATACGCTGCATCAGGAAGTACAATTTGATGATATTCCGAAAGACCAACCTGTTTTCATAGAGGGACTAGGTTATAAACATGGCTTAAAAACAACGGTGCTTTTGCAGGTGGTTGGGGCTGGTCACTACTTGCCTGAGTATGCTGGGAATTTGGATATTATGACAAGCGCAGCGATGGCTACTGGAGATCGATTGGCTGGTTTTTTTTAAATGAAAATTTGAAAATGAAAATTTAAATGAAAATGAAAATTTAAATGAAAATGAAAATTTGAAAATGAAAATGAAAATGAAAATGAAAATGAAAATGAAAATCTATTCTTAGCTTATTTTAATTTTAATTATATAATTGATTGATTTCATAAAACTTATGCAAAATAAAACCTTTGATTTTGAAGAACGATTGGTACAGTTTGCTGGTGAGTGTATTTTCTTTTGCAAAACACTTCCAAGAGATGAAGTAGGCCGTTATTATTCTGATCAAATTCTCAGGTCTTCCGGAAGTGCAGCACTAAATTATGGAGAAGCACAAGGAACAACCACATCAAAGGATTTTATTCATAAAATGTCTCTCGTACTCAAAGAATCAAGAGAAACACAAGTGGCTTTAAAAATTCTGGATTATTCAAAAATTGGAGAAGAAAAAAAGAGAAAAGTCCTCCTGCAAGAAGCAAAAGAACTTGCCGCAATTAGTGCGAAAATGATTTTAAATAAGAAGAAAATTTGAAAATGAAAATGAAAATTTAAATGAAAATGAAAATCTATTCTTGGCTCATTTTAATTTTTATTGTCATTTTAATTTTAATTATATAATATGTTATACATACAAGACGTAACGCTTCGAGACGGCATGCACCCAATCCGTCATCAATACACGAAGCAACAAATTAAAGACATTGCCATAGCGTTGGATAAAGCCAAAGTGGATGCTATTGAAGTAGCTCATGGGGATGGATTGACTGGTGGAAGTTTTAATTATGGCTTTGGTGCACATACCGATTGGGATTGGATAGAAGGCATTGCGGAACATTTGACACATGCCAAATTAACTACTCTTTTGATACCCGGCATTGGGACGATAGAAGACTTAAAAAGAGCCAGAGATCTGGGCGTAGAATCCGTAAGAGTAGCCACGCACTCTACTGAAGCTGACATCTCCGCTCAGCATATCGAAGCCGCCCGAAAACTGGGAATGGATGTCTCAGGTTTTTTAATGATGGCTCACATGAATGAACCCAAAGGTTTGGCTGAGCAAGCAAAACTGATGGAAGATTACGGTGCCATGTGTGTATATGTAACCGATTCGGCAGGAGCTTTATTGATGGACGAGGTTAGAGATAGAATCAAAGCATTCAAAGACATTTTAAAACCGGAAACCGAAATTGGTATTCATTGCCACCATAACTTATCACTGGGCGTTGCGAATACCATCGTGGCCATGCAGGAAGGGGCAAATCGCCTGGATGCTTCTTTGGCAGGCATGGGTGCTGGTGCTGGGAATTGCCCTCTGGAAGTTTTGATTGCTGTTTTAAATAAAATGGGAGCGAAACATAACGCTGACTTGTTTCAATTAATGGATTTAGCCGATGATGTGATTCGTCCTTTGCAGACCCGCCCGGTGCAAGTGGATAGAGAAACACTTTCTTTGGGATATGCTGGTGTTTATAGTAGCTTTTTGCTCCACTCTGAAAGAGCGGCCAAAAAATATGGCTTGGATACCAGAACGATTCTCAATGAACTGGGTAAAAGAAAAATGGTTGGTGGACAAGAGGATATGATTATTGATGTGGCTTTGGATCTTTTGAATGATTGAAAAATGAAAATGAAAATGAAAATGAAAATGCTAGACAGAAAGCTTTAATTTAATCCAAGATCGAATACATCGATAGCATTTGAAAAAAAGAAGGTTGGTTGTGTTCCCAAATAGAACAGTGGGCATACCTCAACTTACTCGATATGCAGAAATTAAGTATATAAAATATATTGATTAAAAAAATTTGGAAACAAGATTTGGAAACAAGATTTGGAAACAAAGAAGCTGAAAATCGTGTATGATGTGCCAGAATCCCGGAAATTGGTATAAAAACAAAGCGTCC
>JAHDCK010000080.1 GCA_020629915.1 Saprospiraceae bacterium | reverse complement strand
TTCCCTTTACGGATTCTCCGTTTTTGATTTTAGCTTCAAAAGTTTTAAATATTTTAATATTATCAAAAAGAATGGTAACATCATTGTGTAAGTAATACATGGGATCACCGTGAGCGACTTCCATCGCATATCTTACATCTTTAGGATTGATATTCAATGTAAAACTATCTGTTTCCTTTTCTTTTTTGATGATTTTTATCAGGTGATACGTTTCGGGGTTGGTGACGGCCATCATCATATTCTCTCTTTTCAAAACTTCCAGCGTGTAATCATATCCCCACTCAAACCTGAACCCTTCTATTTGTTTATTTAATATTTTAAAATCTTTTTCCCATTTTTCTTTAACCATGAACTGAAGCTGTCCGTTTTGATTAGTCAAATAAGGACGGACTTCCATTTCAATAGTATATTCTCCAAAGTTATTTTGAGCAAAAGAACTAAGGGTGATTAACAAAGAGAAAACAAATATTAAATTTTTCATAACCAAAATATTTTTTATTTGCTCCTTTATCCTTCTGTCCCTTAAAAGGTGAACACTCCAACCCCGCTTTAACGATCCTTTAACGACTTTACACGGAATTAACATAAGCTGGATTTGATTTACATAAAATTAAAATGCCTTTAACTGCTATGTAATCTTATTCAAGTTGTTTTGTATTGAATTTATAAACAAAAAAATCTTCTTAGAAAAAAACTCATTTTTCTAAAATCTAAAACATTAGTAATGACATTAATTAAAAATCTTTTCTTATTCGTCCTGGTTGCCGGGACGCTATTCATGACTTCTTGTGGAGATGATACAACAACAGATCCACCACCCGTAGATGAAAACCCGGATGAGGTCGTCGCTGCTGCTTTTGCAGATAATGGAAATCAGGTTGCTAATCCTGATTTTGCAACGGGTACCATTACCCCTGCTGCTGACTTAGGCACCACTTCCAGCGCACCTGCAGGTATGGAAAATACCAGTTACAAGGGAGCAGTTAATCCCAGTGGAACTCCTTGGTACGAAGGATGGTCTTCTTATGGTAATATTCTGAATGGTGGAAATACAAATGCACACAGCGTATTTGTCCCGACTGTAATCACAGATGCGGATATGATGGCCGCTGGTAATGTGGTCAACTGGACAAAAGATAAAACCTACCTGTTGGATGGTTTTGTATTTGTAAGTGAGGGTCAAACACTAAATATCGAAGCCGGCACAATTATCCAGGCAAAGCCAGGTGAGGGAGCAGATGCTTCGGCTTTAATCGTAGCACGAGGAGGAAAAATCATGGCCAATGGTACAGCCACCGAACCCATTGTATTTACAGCAGAAGGGGACTTGGGTGGTTCTAACCCGGCTCTTAGAGGTCAGTGGGGTGGAATTATCATCCTTGGGTACGCTTCTATCAATACAACGGAAGGCGTGGGACAAATCGAAGGAATTCCTTCTACGGAAGAAAGAGGAAAATACGGAGGTGGTTCCAATGTCAATGATGCAGATAACTCCGGTGTATTAAATTACGTTTCTATCCGTCATGGTGGAACATTAATTGGAGGGGACAACGAAATCAACGGACTTACGCTCGGAGGAGTCGGTAGTGGAACAACTATCAGCTACGTTGAGGTGGTTGGAAATCTGGATGATGGTATCGAGTGGTTTGGTGGAACGGTAAACGGCGACCACCTTATCGTTGTTTTCTGTGGAGATGATGCCTTGGATTACGATGAAGGATATCGTGGAAATAACCAGTTTGTTATCGTTCACCAAGACCCGGCTATTGATGGTGCGGATCGTGGAGGAGAGCATGATGGTGGTACCGATCCAGAGGATGGAACGCCTTATGCAACGCCTAAATTCTACAATGTTACTTCTATCGGTAATCCGGATTCCCGTGCGATTACTTTCCGGGATAATGCAGGTGGAGAATATCACAACTCTATCTTCTCCGGTTACGCCAAAGGAGTAGATATTGAATACCTCACCGAAGTCGAGCAGGATTCTTACCAGATGATGAAAAATGGGTTATTGAACCTGAGTAACAATGTTTTCCATAATATTGGAGCTGGAACAGAGGCGGCTGATTTGTTTAAGTCCAATACGCCTGAATAGGAAGGGTAAGATTAGGAGACAGGAAATAAATAATGAGGTGGTTATTTTTTTCTTTGGCAAGGCAAAATTTTAAATATAGCAACAGTTAGAATTTGAGGAGGTGTCCATATTTGGGCATCTCTTTTTTGTTTACAATACCTTAACCTTGGCTTTAAATTCAGCTAACCTTATTCCTGCACATTTGTAGTGTAATTAATATCTGTATTTAAATCTGTAACATGAGAAAATTAACCTTATTACTGTTTGTTTCTCTTTTTATTTTTCAAATTGGAAACGCACAAACAGGAACTATCACTGGAAAGGTGGTAGAAAAAGACTCCGGCTTTGAAGTTATTGGAGGAAATGTCCTTATCAGTGGAACTACCAACGGAGCCACGACCGACCTGGATGGTAAGTATTCCTTCTCCGTAGAACCCGGAACTTACACCATCGAATGCTCTTACATCGGTTACGAAACCCAGAAAAAAGAAAATGTAGAAGTCAAAGCAGGTGAAGTCGTTACCCTGGATATCATCATGGGCGAATCTGCTGTTGCGCTGGATCTGGGCGTAGAAGTAACGGCTCGTCAGGTGCGCAATACAGAATCGGCTGCGATTGCTATTCAAAGCAAATCACCCAACCTTATCAGCGTCACTTCTTCTGCTGCCTTTTCCAAAAATGGCGATAATGATGTGGCTGCTGCTGTCAAGCGGGTAACAGGCGTGACTGTTCAGGGAGGCAAGTACGTTTATGTGAGGGGCCTCGGAGATCGATACAGCAAAACGACCCTCAATGGATTAACTATTCCCGGACTCGATCCCAATCGCAATACGGTGCAAATGGATTTGTTTCCAACGAATCTCGTAGATAATATTATTGTATATAAAACATTTTCTCCAGACTTGCCTGGAGATTTTACAGGTGGACTCGTGGATATTGCAACGAAGGACTTCCCGGAAGAATTTAATTTCAACTTATCAGCTTCTACCAGTTATAATACCAATACAACTTTTAATAGTGGATTTTTAACCTATCAGGGAGGAGCTACGGATTTTCTGGGCTTTGATGATGGAAGCCGGGCTTTGCCTGCGGAGCTGGATGGTATGACTGTACAGGATTTCCCTCAACCCCAGTTCACAGGTGAAATTTCTGAAGCGGATGCTAATCAACTGACGACCCTGACCAATGCTTTTGATAATAACTGGTCGATGGAAAACAGGGCACCATCACTCAATCACAATATCGCTGCTTCTATGGGCAACCTGACTCAGAATAAAAAGTTAGGATGGATTGCAGCCGTAAATCATTCCAGAAGATATACCGGTTTTGATGATGGTCTGACCGGGATTTACAAACTCAAGGGAAGAGTAGATGAAGTTTCTGCCCTGAGTAAAGAGATTTTATTGAATGGTTCCAGAGGAACAGAAGAGGTTTTGTGGGGAGCAATGTTAGGCTCTTCTTACAAAATAAATTCTAATAATAAAATACGTTTTAATTTAATGCATAACCAGGGCGGAGAATCCACCGCCGAATTTCTGGAAGGAAGAAAATACATCGACGATGCAGATGACTTATACCAAACCCGAAATTGGAGTTACCTGCAACGCTCTTTATCCAGCGGACAAGTCGGAGGAAAACACGTTTTTTCTAATACGAATAATCTGGAAGTGAATTGGAGTTCCTCCATGGCTTTATCCTTGCAAGACCAACCCGACCTGCGTTATTTTACCAATCGAGTACGCAGCAGCGGGACTCGTTTTATCAAAGCATCCAGCGACCGAACGCCCAATCGCTTTTACAGAAATATGCAGCAAAGTAACTGGGATAATAAAGTAGATGTCACCCTCCCGATAAAACAATGGAATGGATTGTCGGCTAAGGTGAAAGCAGGAGCCGCTTACGTATATAAAAATCGAGAATTTAGAGAAACTCGTTATACTTTCAACAATCAAAGTCGCTCAGTCGGGGAAGATATAAATACATTTTTTGATGATGTGTTGACTTTTGATGATGTAGAAGGCAATTATATGAATAATGGAAATGGAACTTACGTTATCAATGGTTACAATCCGGATAACGATTATGATGCAGAGTTGGGTGTAACGGCGGGTTATGTGATGACGGAATTGCCGCTGACTAAAAAGCTGAGAGCTATCGCGGGAGTACGTTTAGAAAAAACAAATTTAAAATTTAAAACCTATGGCATAGAGCGGGTGCTGGCTGATTTTCCTCAATTAGACGGCCAGCAAAACCTGCTCGATAATTTAGATGTGCTACCATCTTTGAATTTAAATTATGAGATTTCTGATAATATGAAAGTGCGCTCTGCTTATACCAGAACTCTGGCTCGTCCTACTTTCCGGGAATTGGCTCCTTTCGCTTCCTTCGACTTTGATGGCGGCCTGATCATCATCGGAAATCCGGAATTGCAATTAACGAATATTAATAATGTAGATTTGAGGTGGGAGTGGTATCCCAAACCAGGGGAGATGTTTACCGTAGGAAGTTTCTACAAGCACTTCACTAATCCGATTGAGCGAACGTTCAATCCCGAAGCTCCAAACGGTGAGCTGACCTGGAGAAATGTGGACAAGGCATTCTTGGCAGGGGCAGAAGTGGAGTGGCGTAAGCAACTCGGTTTTATCTCTGCACTAAAGGATTTTACCTTCACTGCGAATTTTACATATATTTATTCCAGAACAGATATAGACCCGGCAGAGATGGAAGCAATTTTGATTTCCGATCCAAATGCCAAGCATTACCGCGAGATGTACGGGCAAGCACCTTATGTTGCCAATGCCTTATTGTCTTACAAAAACGAAACGGGCTGGAACAGCAATTTAGCTTTCAACGTTGTAGGGCCGAGAATTGTCGTGACCACCGTAGGAGCAACACCTAACTACTACGAGAAACCATTTCCTTCATTGAATTATAATATATCAAAAAATGTAGGTAATGGTTTTACGCTCAAGCTCGCTGCCAACAATTTATTAAATTCTAAATTTAAAATAGAAGCACCATTCAAAGGAGAAAACTATCCTGTACAAGTCAATAGTGTAGGGATGACGTTCTCAGTGGGTGTTTCTTATAAGATACCTTAATAGGTAATACAGATTAATTACAGATGAAGGCTGGCCGATGGTCAGCCTTTTTTTGTTTGTTGGACGACATTTGTATTATATGTTTTAGTCATTTTTGTCGTCTCCCACCATTTTTAAATTAAGAAATGCAATAAGCGAGAAATTAGAATATATTTGTCGAGTCAATAAGATGTTTTATTTCGGTAAAAATAATTGAGGTCATTGAGGCTAGCTGCAACCTCAAAACATATCGCAGTCAAGTCGCGACTTTCAGTCACGACTTGACTACACCAAGTCCTGCTTTTTTGGACTATCAAGACGAATAAGAACAGGACTTTTTTTCTGTTGAAGATTTAAGCAACGGAATTTATTATATAAAAGTAAAACAAGAAAACGATATCAAGTCTATTCCTTTCGTTATATCCAAACCATTCTAAAATTTAATTTTTTAACCTTACAAAAAGCATTCCTATGAGAAATCAAATTTTATTTTTTTTTATTTTAGTTATTCGAATTAATTTATCGGCCCAAGATCAGGATACAGTTTATTTACCTCCGCCTTATGACACCACATTTACAAATGTAGGAGAGGTCCAAAATGGACCGGGTACTCCTTTTGGGGGAATTTGTGCCCCTTTAGAATATGTAGAAAATGGGGTAGATGTTACTTCTTGCTGGGTGATGAATGACCTGACTGGAAAAATAGCCATTAATAGAAAAAACGGTTGTTTTTTTTCTTACCATGCTTATTTCTCCCAGCTAAAAGGGGCAGTTGGGTGTATTACCTGTCACAATGACCCTTCTTTTCCTGATGAAATTATTGATATGTTATATGCAGATTCCGCTCAGGCAGTGGTCATTCCTCATGTCTTTATGAGCTATAATCAATGTCGTTATCTGGATACCATTATTGCCAATGCTCCTCCGGGGAATCCGGTCAAACTGGCGATGTACTCTCTGGGCTGGATTCCACCCGAACCCACTGCTGTCTCTTCTAAGCCTAATGAAATTTCCTTGGTACTGTTTCCCAATCCTGCTAACGAAACCATCAACCTGATGTTTCAATTAGAAAAGGAAGAGCCTTTGGAAATTGCCCTGGTCAATTTGTTGGGACAACGGCAGGTTTTGTTTGCAGGGCGGGGCGATTCGGGTGATAATCATTTTGAATTTCCAATTGAGAATAGGGAATCGGGTTGGCATTTTATTCAGGTAATAATAAATGGGCAAGTGGTTTCTTATCCCGTTTTGAGGCAAGACTAAAACCATATTTTTTAAACTTTTTCAACCCGAAGTATTTTGATGCAAAATCAAAGGCTTCGGGTTTTTTATTGCTGGTTTTATAATCCTTTCTGCGTTTTTGTTATGTCATTTTTTTTGTAAAAATAGAATGAAATTTTTCGTCAAAATCTACTATTTGACTCCAAATAATAATTTACACAAAAAATGAAAAGAACAATCACAAAAATAAAGTGCCTGACAGCACTTTTTGCCCTGCTGTTATCAGGTTCCCTTATCGGTCAATCTATAACCTGGGGCCCATCCACGCCTGCCGGTTCAGCCGATCCGCTTACCGTTTACCTGGCAGATTCCATAAGTCAGTTTGAATTCGTCAATGATGCTGTAGCTTTGACAAGCCCTGTCATTGAGGTGGATTTGGGTACTGGGGTAGAATATGTAGCTGGAAAATTATTATACACAACTTCTGGTTCAGCGACTATATCAGAGCTTTCTGCAACCGGGGCAAATCCGGCAAGGTTCTCCGTTTCTGGTCTGGCCGCTAACGAACAGGTTTCCTTTTCCTTTGCAAGAAGAGCTACCTGCGTTGCCAGAACACATAAATTAAACGGCGGAACTTTTGGAGATACTTGTCGAGTGTTAGAAAGCGGGACGGAAGTCACTTACAATAATAATTCTGGTAATTCATTTTCTGTTCCCTATACTTTAACAGTGGGGAATTTGGTTTTTGGCCCTGTTTCTTATGCTCCGTCTTCTTCAGCAGGAGTAGGGGAGGCCGTTACCCGATCGATTGATATCACTAATGGATCTTTTGGAGCAATAGATGATTTTTGGTTTGAAGATATTCATATTGATGCTAACATAAATGTATCGGATTTTCAGGTAAATGGCAATGCTATTCCTCCTGCAAATATTTCTATAAGTGGCGGAACAGCCAGAATTACCTTTGATGCCTCCGTTATTGTATTGATTGACGGTACGGGAGGTACCAGCGGAGACGGAGATGTTTTATTTGAAAAAGATGAATATTTTACACTAAGTTATAAAGTCACACCACTAAATTGTGGAACGGTTACAGATTTACAATCAGATTTAAAAGTTTATTATGGAGAAAATGTTTCTACTCCTTGTGAACCATCCGGAAATGCTCAAACCAATGTTTCTATTTCAAATGGGGACCCGGATATTACGATAACCAAAGTAAGTGGGAATTATATAGACTTTTGCCTGACGGAAACTTATCAGGCAACGATTACTAATAACGGTACAGACCCCGAGGATTTTGCACAGGACTTGATTGCATTTATTGGTTTGGGTACAACATCACCTACTTCTATACCAGGTGATATTACGTTATTCGGCTCTTCTGTCCTTGGAGCCAGGCAGTTTTCTAATTTTAAATTAAACGGGCAGTCGGTTACCCTGCCTCAAATATTAGGAGCGAATGCTTCCATGATTGAATATTTGGCTCCGGATTATTTTATGACAGACCCGGATGGTCCGGGTGGACTGGATGATGTGGACGGAGATGGTTATTTTGACGATCTCCCTGCCGGGGCGACCCTAACGATTTGCTTTGATGTCGATTTGACTCCACCGAATGTCCCTTGTGGTTTGGGGCAGTACGATTATATCGGTACGGAATTTATCATGATGGATGTCAACTGGTCCAACCAATGCAGCATTGATCAAATCCCGGAACGATTAATTTTCAACCTTGGAACCATTCGCAGAGACGAGGTTACCACTTTAATTGAAAGTCCGACAGACTTGACAGATGGTGCCGGATTTGATATTCGGGTCCAGCCCAGTTTTAGTATGACGGGCTCCCTTAGGTGTGATGGAGAAAATCCTAATACAGGAAGTGATGTCACCTGGTCAGTGCGAGCCACCCTTCCACCGGGTGTAAGTCTTAGCAGTACTGCTACGACGGATACTCATTTTGCAGCTTATAATCCGCAACTCAATCAGGCAGGAAATGTAGTCACCTATTCTATCAATAGGAATGAATTAAACTGGTTTACTTTTCCATTAGAATTTGACTGTGCCGCATGGGATGGTTCCAATCCGGTTACTATTTCTTTTGAAACGGTTTATAGTTGTGGAACCTGTTACGAAGAAGTCATCCATTGTTTTGATGTGTCCGCAGTACCTCAGTGTCCGCTGCCGGGTTGCGTAGGGATGACCATTCGGGAATTTACCGCTCAACGAACGACTCCCGGTTGGACGGATAATTCCATGACCACACCCGTGACGTTGGATCCGGCTCTTCATGCAGTAGATAAAATCGCACCCTACGATACTGTTCAATGGGTGTTAAAGGGAAGTATTGTGGATACTATTTCTAATAATTTATATGCTAAAATTGTTTATACAGCAGAATCGGGTCAGGATATTTTCAATTTTTTAGATGGCAATTTCACCATTTATGATATTGATGGGGCCTATGGTTCTACCAGTTATACAGGAAGTTTAACCACCCCTCCAACGAAGACCCACCTGGGCGGAGGCCAATACGAATGGCTTGTTGACTTGTCAGCTTATCGTTCCCTGGTTAGTCCTGCTTATCAGTATGGGGAAGGTATGGATGCAGATTCCTTTACACTTGTTTTAAATTTAGTTCATGATATGAATGTCAATAGAGGCTACTATGAAGTACAGGACTTCAGAGCTTCTTACTATATGCTGGATGCAGAAAGCAATGAACGAGCTTGTTTAGATTTGGGGAATACCATGTTTTATACTGGTTTTGAGTTCTATGCCTTTAGTCACCACGTTCCGGTTTCTGGTTGTAATGACGACTTCGGTCAATTTAGTTTTGCCTGGTTCAACGATGCAGGAAAGATTTTTACTAATGAATATCGACCCATTACTCATATCAATTCCATTGTCCTCACCTTACCTCCTGCTATGGAGTTTGGTGGTCAATTGTTTCTGGATGGAGGTGGAGATTTACAAGGGAAATTTACTTATACCGCCAACCCTGATAACACAATAACTATAACTCCAACAGCCGCTTACCGACCAAGTGAGTGGACCTCATTATATAGTTACAGGTTTAGGGTAGCTGTTAATGGTAAGTGTAGTTTGGAAGAAGGAAGAAGCAATGGTTCGGGAACGATTAACGTTACCGGAAATTACCACCATCCTAATCCAACAATACATGAGACTATAACCCGAACCAGTAATATAAATATGACTTACATCCCGGCAACAGTAGGCCATACTCCGTTAAATCCCATTCAAAATACCTTTACAAAAGAAGTAAACTGGGATGTGGATGTATGTAATACGACGCCCGGACAAACGATAGATTACAATTGGGTTGTTTTGGATAATAGTGCTTTCCCGGATTTATCGATTACCAATGTTTATGAAGTTTCGGGAGCTACTCAAACCTTGATTTCTACCACCAGAAACGGAAACCAGGTAATGGTTCCGGTCGGTAGTATCGATGGGGGAGAATGCATGACTATTAGAATTTATGCTGAAAACAATAGTTGCGAACCTGCGGATATTGAAATTACACAAGGGTGGAATTGTAATGCTTACCCAACGGATTGGATGGAATTAGTGTCTTGTGATACAGCAACTTTTGTAAGAGCGATTCCGGAAGATGCCCAAATCTCAGGAGCCATTACACCTTTGGCACTGACACCAGCTGATCCTTCCGATCCTGGAGTAGGAACGTTTGGTTCTTCTACGGTGGATATGTGTGAGCAATTTCCTGTTGAATTTAAAATCATCAGTTCAGATGCTGCTTCTATTTATGATATAAAATTCAATGTTTTATTGCCTAATTTAGGTTCGGGATTAGAATATGTGGCTAACAGTGCCACCATAGAAGTAGAAGGAGAAGATGCCTTGAATACAACTCGTTCTGTAGCGGCAGCAGGAGAGGCCATTTTTAATACAACCGGAGGAATCTGGCAATTTTCCCTGTCGGATTTGGATCCGGTCAACTTTGGTTCCGGAGAAGGATTGACAGGCGCAGGAATAGATCCCGGACAAAATGAAATTACCATTCGTTGGATGATGGAAGTAACCTGTGAAATGGTTAGTGGAGATAATATTATTATTGAAAGTTTTGCTTTATCTCCTTGCTCTGATCCGGCGATTGGAAATGCAGATAAGGTTTTAAGTTCTCCTTTAAATATAACGGGGGTAGTTTTACCTTATACATCAACAATTTCGACCTCTATCAGTCCGGATGGTACCTTCCGTGGATGCGGAGATGTAAAAACCATTGCTATTGAGGCTGGAATATCAGGGGGAACAACGGGTGCCAATGATACCTTGTTTATTGAACTAACGGAGGGACTGGATTATGAGGGAAATTTAACCTGTTCTGCTCCTTCTTGTGTCACCTTTGGAGGTTCAAAAATGGTCGATGGAAAAGAAGTTTTGGCCTTTATTTATCCGGCTGGTGTAGTCAATGAAAATGTAAATTTTGCATTTGACATTGTATCCAACGGGGTTTCGGATTGTAACGCCGATGATATTTCTATGAAAAGTACGGCCCAGATTGCAGGATTAACCTGTGGTACTTCCACTTGTCCTACAACTAAAGTCATTACCGGCTCCACCTTGTCAGGCATTACGCTGGAAATGCCGGAATATCAAATTGCCCTTAACAGTGTTACGCCAACAGGAACGGGAGGATTTGATTACGAATTAGTCGTAACGAATTTTGGAGATGACGGAACGGATTCTATCAGCGTTGATTTTTACTGCCTGGATTCAAATTTAGACTTTGATGAAAGTGCAGGAATCATAACCACGATTAAAACGGACTCGTTACTTTCTGGGGAATCTGTCACCCTCAGTGGCACCCTCAATTCAGTTAGTTGTGATGTGACGACGTATGGATTAGGTGTGATTATTTCACCGGAAAGTGGAAAAGGAGAAGCCAATTGTTTCTGTACAGATTTAACCTTGAATGACTTTCCCAAGTCCATCATCACGGATGTGCTTCCGGTGGAGTTAGCCTCCTTCACAGGAGTTGGCCTGGATTGTATCCGCCGTCTGGAATGGGTTGCGGCTTCAGAGATTGCCTTTGATTATTATGAAATTCAACGAAGTGTAGATGGAAAAGATTTTGAAATACTGGAAAGCGTTCAGGGGCGGGGTAGCGCGACCGAAAGGACAACATACAAGTATCAAGATGAAGAATCTATGTGTTACCGACAATTATTCTACCAGTTGAAAATGGTAGATTTAGATGGTAGCTTTGAGTGGTCCGAGATGATTTCCGTTGAAAATAAATGTAAGGATCAGGAACTTTCCGTAAAACCTTACCCAAATCCGGTAAATGATATACTCAACCTTCGTTCTAGTAAAGGTGATTGCCATAATCTTGATGCAGAAGTTCAGGTCATTGATCCTTTTGGACGGATTGTCGCTGAGTTTGAATTAGATTCAGAAAACGAGGAACTTACCCTTGATGTTAGTTCCTTTGCGCATGGCTTGTATTATGTGAGAGTGATTCAGGAAGGAGTGCCTGTATTCAGTTCCAAATTTTTGGTGGCTGGGGATTAGGAAAATAATTTTTCAAAAAAAATTAACCGGGGCGATCTAATGATTGTCCTGGTTTTTTATTTATAAATAAAAAATTAAATAGGATCTAACAATCTCCGGTAAAAAATAGTGCTGGTTGTAGTCAAGTCGTGACTGCAAGTCGCGACTTGACGGCGATGAGTATTGAGGTCGCGGCTGGCCGCCACGACCTCAATAATTTTATTCCAACTTTCAGTTTCACTCAAAGTTGTTTAAAAATAAACCGTATTGCCCGGAACTTGTGAATATAGGCAATATAGCCGCTTAATTTTACCAGCCTATTGTCTAAAACGAATGGTAGAAATTCAATTAGACATTTTGCAAAGTAAATGATATAGCGTACCTTTGCGCCGCTAATCCCGCAGCTCGTTTATCGAAGGAAGCGGGGCATGGTTAAATTTAAAATTTTACTAAAATGCCAGTAAAAATCAGATTGCAGCGAAAGGGCCGCAAGAAAAAACCGTTTTACCACATTGTTGTAGCGGATTCCAGATCCAAAAGAGACGGACGCTATATTGAAAGATTGGGTTTCTACAATCCGATGACCAAACCTGCCACCATTGAGATTAATCGTGAAAGTGCTTACGATTGGATCATGAAAGGGGCACAACCCACAGACACCGCCCGCGCTATCCTGCGCTTCAAGGGCGTTTATTACCGCAAACATTTAATGAGAGGTGTACAGAAAGGCGCAATGAGCCAGGAAGATGCTGATCGTTTGTGGCAAGAGTGGGTCGATGCCAAGGAGGCAAAAGTGGCTGCTCGTTTTGAAGAATCTGCCAAGGAGAAAAGTGATTGGTGGGCTAAAATTTCAGGTGTGGCTCCGCCGCCACCTGCGCCACCAGCTCCCGAACCAGTGGAAGAAGCTCCGGCTGAAGAGCCTGCAGCAGAAGCTACTCCGGAACCTCCTGCAGCGGAAGAACCCGTAGCAGAAGCTCCGGCGGAGGAAAAACCAGCCGAAGAGCCTGTTGTGGAAGCTCCTGCAAAGGAAGAAGCTCCGGCAGAACCAATGGCCGCAGCAGCACCGGAAGCAGAAGTCAAACCCGATGATTTGAAAAAAATCGAAGGTATCGGACCGAAGATCGCCGAGTTGCTCAACAATGCCGGTATTATGACATTCCAGAATCTCGCTGACGCCGAGGTGGAAAAACTGAAAGGTATTCTCACCGAAGCCGGAAGCCGTTACCAAATGCACGACCCTACGACCTGGCCGGAACAGTCTAAAATGGCTGCCGAAGGAAAATGGGACGAGTTGAAAAAATGGCAGGACGAACTGGATGGCGGTAAAGTCGCTGATGAGAAAAAAGAAGATTAATTGATATTAGTTTTCTGAAAAATAAAAAGCCCGATGCAATTTTTTGCGTCGGGCTTTTTTTGTGTTGGGCAGGTTATTCCGGAAAGTCAGTTTCGCAACAAAGTCTATTGATACTTTGACTTTATTGGAAAGACACTAATACATTGTAATAATATATTTATTCTATTATTACTTTCTGTACTTCTACTAACTTGTTATTCCTGTTTAATACATTTACAAAATATAAACCAGAAGGCAGGCTAGAAATATCTATTGTTTGGGTTTTTCCATTGAGGTCAAATTTATGGCAAATTTGACCTGTTGAATTTAAGATTTTAATTTGATATAATTTCAAATCGCCCCTTATGGTAAATTGCTCAGAAACAGGATTAGGGAAGATTTGCACCTTATTTTCTTTTGCAATTAAAGGAACATTTCTTATCGGTGAATATTCAAATGAACCATCTTTGTCAATCATTTTTAATCTGTAAAAAAGATTTGAAATATTTTTATAATTTGATCGAATGTCTTTATCAATATATGAATATTTCATTTCAATATTGGTATTTCCATGTGCGGGTACTTCATTCAGGCTTTCCCATGATATTCCGTCGTAGCTTCTATAAATGATAAACGAGGAACTGTTAATTTCCTGTAAGGTTGACCAATTCAATTCGACAAAGTTTGATCGATTTAAATTTGCCGAAAAGAAGTTTAAATAAATGGGTAAAGAACCCACATCAATATATTCAGAGATAAATAAACCTCCCGCAGCCCATGCCATATAAAATCTAAATTCAAAATCGCAATCAGTTAACCCTGAAAGAGTATAGGTGTAAGGACTAGGTGTAACCATTGGAAGAATTGGTCCACCAAGACCATCTTGTATTTGTGGGACAAGTCCTATTGGTTCCGCAGTTGTAAAGGTAACAGTTAATAATGCTGAGGTGCCATCTGCGGAACAAGCAATGGTAAAATTGAAGCTATATTCATTAGCTGGTCCAAATGTTTCCGTACCACTATAAGTTTGTGCATTTACATTTGATAACCCCATGAAAAACAGAGCAATCAAAATAAAGATTGATTTAAATGAACTTAGGATTGATTCCTTTTTAGATGAGTGCAAAGATGTTATATAATTTTTCATAATTAAAAATTTATAATTTTTATAAAATTTGACTTATGTGGCCAATAAATTGAGAGGAGTTTTTGATATAGGCAAGTCGAAAAATGTAACCATAGCTTAGGCTGTGGCGAGTGTTTTCAACAGAGCATATATTAAAAAATCGCTCCAATAATTAGCAATAAAAATTTGATAATAGTTTATGGAATTCAAATAGATGACTTGTTCTAAACAAGTCTATTAATTAATCACCGAACTTTTAATCAAGAGTGTGGTACGCTCTACCATCAAGGTAGAACCTAAGCAAGGGAGTGC
>JAHDCK010000519.1 GCA_020629915.1 Saprospiraceae bacterium | reverse complement strand
CCCAAAAACACCCCAAACCCTATCCCAAAAAAAACTATTTTTGCAGGTGTAAGGTTGAATGTTTTTAAAACGCTAAATACTTTGCTCCATGAGCGATTCTATCAAACACGAATGCGGCATCGCCCTCGTTCGTTTGTTGAAGCCATTAGATTATTACCATAAAAAATATGGCACTGCCCTTTACGGCCTCAACAAATTATACCTCCTCCTTCAAAAACAACGCAACCGTGGACAAGACGGAGCTGGGGTTGCCACTATCAAGCTCGAACAGCCGCCCGGCAAACGCTACATCAGCCGACACCGAAGCAATAAAGCTCAACCTATCCGCAAAATTTTCGATCACATCCACGGTTATTTCAATGACTTGCCCAAGCACAAAATGAATAACCCCGCCTGGCTCAAGGATAAAAAACCCTTTATGGGCGAATTGCTTTTAGGGCATCTCCGCTACGGGACGCATGGCAAAAATTCTATCGAAAACTGCCACCCTTTTCTGCGACAAAATAACTGGATCACCAGGAATCTCGTCCTTGCTGGTAATTTTAACCTGACCAATGTGGATGAGTTGTTTGATATTCTAACTAAACTCGGCCAGCATCCCAAGGAGAAATCGGACACCGTTACCGTCCTGGAAAAAATCGGACATTTTCTGGATGAGGAAGTCCAACGGTTGTATGACTGGTACAAACCCACCGGTAAAAGCCGGGAAGAAATCACAAAGAAAATTATTAAAAACATTAAAGTTTCACGTATATTAAAAAAAGCGTGTTATGGTTTTGATGGTGGTTATGCTATGGCGGGATTGCTGGGACATGGTGATGCTTTTGTGATGCGCGATCCCTCCGGGATTCGTCCGGCGTTTTACTATGCAGATGATGAGGTGGTGGTGGTTGCTTCGGAGCGTCCGGCGATTCAAACGGCCTTTAATGTGCTGGTAGAAAACCTCAAAGAAATTCCTCCTGGCGATGCGTTGATTATCAAAAAGGATGGTCAGGTTCAACTTAAAAATATTTTAAAACCGAACAAGCGAAGTGCTTGTTCTTTTGAGCGAATTTATTTTTCACGGGGAACGGATCGGGATATTTACCTAGAACGAAAACGCCTGGGCAAGCAACTGGTCAAGCCTGTTTTGAAAGCTATAAATTACGATTTTAAAAATACGGTTTTTTCATTTGTACCCAATTCTGCGGAGGCCGCTTTTTACGGGATGGTTATCGGACTTGAAGAAGCCATGAACGAATATAAATTAAAGCAAATTAAAAAACTGGGCGAAGAAGCCAAAGGAAAAAAATTAAAGAAAATTCTATCTATGCGGCCCCGGATAGAAAAGATTGTCGTCAAAGACGAGAAGCTTCGCACCTTTATTTCGGATGACGCTTCAAGGGGAGAATTGGTTTCGCATGTGTATGATGTGACTTATGGCATTGTAAAAAATGAAAAAGATACGCTCGTTCTGATCGATGATTCCATCGTGCGTGGGACGACGCTCAAGCAATCGATCATCAATATTGTCTCTCGCCTACGCCCCAAAAAAATAATTATATTATCTTCTGCTCCGCAAATTCGTTACCCGGATTGTTATGGAATCGATATGTCTCGAATGAAAGAATTTGTCGCTTTTCGGGCATTGGTAGAATTGCTAAAAGAAAATGATAAAGAACATCTTCTACAGGAAACTTACGAATTGTGTAAAAAAGAATTAAAAAAACCTAAATCTAAAATCAAGAATCAGGTTAAAAAATTATATAAGCATTTTCCTTATAAAGTATTGACGAATAAAATTGCAGAAATCGTTACTCCTGAAAACATCAAACCTGAAGTAGAAGTCATTTTCCAAAGCCTGGAAGGGTTGCGGCGAGCCTGCCCCCATAATTCCGGCGACTGGTATTTCTCTGGCAACTACCCGACGCCCGGAGGCAATCGCATTATTAATCAAGCATTTATTAACTATATGGAAAATAAAGATGTGCGAGCGTATTAGATTTTGATAAATGAGAAAACAACAGGTTGCCAAACGATTCTCGTCAAGAGGGACGCCTGACGAGGCGGAAGTTGTTTTGCGATGAAAACGGGAATTGTCGAAAAAAAGCATTTCCCAAAGTTATTTCATGTCCCCGACGAAGGAGGGGCGACCTAGGAGATTTTTAAAGCGCAGCGGAAAAAAGATCCAAGTCGAATGAAAAATTTTGAGGAATATGCGTTTTCGACGGCATTTTGGTTCTTTTTTGCCGGAAAAAGAACAAAGAAAATTATTTAAAGAACAAATTTTTATATAAGTAACTGGACATAATAATGTTCAATTTAATTTGAAATGAGTTTTTGATTTA
>JAHDCK010000079.1 GCA_020629915.1 Saprospiraceae bacterium | reverse complement strand
GAGTCCTAGCCAAAAAGGCTTTTTAACGCCGCCTAGGTAAAAAAGAACAAGTATATTTGTGTACTTTATTATTTTCTCATCCCTAAAACAATAGTATGAACAAAATTTCAAATACAAAAGTTGCAGGGGCTGGCGGTCGGCCATTTTTACTGGATGTGCAATGGGTAAAGTCAGAAAAACCAAAACCCGTTGTAGTTTTTCTGCATGGTTTTAAAGGGTTTAAAGATTGGGGACATTGGGATAAAATTGGGGCGTTTTTCGCAGAAGCGGGTTTGGTTTTCGTAAAATTCAATTTTACGCATAACGGTACCACCATTGATGACCCGCTGAATTTTGCCGATTTAGAGGCATTTGGAATGAATAATTTTTCTAAAGAACTGGAGGATGTAAATGCGGCTCTGACCTGGCTGGAAAATAACGCTCAAGCAGATTGGAATTTGAATAATATAATTTTAATTGGACACAGTAGAGGAGGAGGCATTGCTTTGCTCCAGGCCGCTGCTGATTCCCGTATTAAAAAACTGATAACATGGGCAGGAGTGAGTCGGTTGGATTACGGGCATTATTTTAATGAGGACGATTCTAATTTATTGTGGAAAGAAATGGGTGTTTTACATATATTAAATGGACGCACAAAACAAAATATGCCATTGTATTATCAATTATATGAAAATTTTATAGAAAACAAAGAAAAACTTTCTACCGAAAAAGCAGCTAAGCATCTGGAAAAACCTTATTTGATAATTCATGGCTCTGATGATCCGGCTGTCGGGTTGGATAAAGCAGAAACCTTAAAAAACTGGTGTCCTCATTCCGAATTATTTATTATAGAAGATGCGGATCATGTGTTTGGAGGAAAACATCCCTGGGAAGAAAGTGGATTGCCAGAGCATTCTAAACAAATGGTAGAAAAAAGTATTGATTTTATTGTTAGTTAAACTCAACAATGGTGACGCCGTTTCCACCCATTTCCTCTGGCGGATGCGTTACAGATGCGATTTCTTTATATTCTTTTAATTTTTGTTTTAAGGTTAATCGCAGCACCCCATCTCCTTTTCCGTGCACAATTTCGAGAGAAGGAACATTGGCGATGAGTGCCTGATCGATGTATTCCTGAAGGGACTGAAGGGCCTCGGCCTTGCGCATTCCCCGGATGTCAATTTTAGTTTTAAAAGCAGAGGGCGTAGAAAGCAGGTCGGATTGGATGCCCCGGTTTTTTTGTACCTCCATTGGCGCATCGGTGTGTTCGAGATCCCGCAGCTTGACCGTCATTCGCAAAGCACCCACAATCAAAACAACATTTTTCTTATTTATAGATTCTACCTTTCCTTTTGTTGTTCCGGTTTTCAGTTTTACAAAATCTCCGACCCTAATTTCTCCTTGTTTGATTTCTTTAGAAACATCTTTATAATATAAATCTTCTGTTAATTCATTAACCGAAGAAGACAATTCTTTTTTACTTTCTTTTTGTTGAGCGGCAAGGGCTTTTGCCTTTTCCAAGTTTTGCTCCTCGCGGATTTCCCGGATGAGTTTTTCCAAATCCTTATTGTCGCGAGCGGTTTGTTGGAGTTCCTGCTGCTTGATATCGAGCTTTAGTTTTTTGCGTTTGAATTCATATTCCTTGTGCATATTCTCGTAGCTCTTTATCAACTTGGCCAGTTGCTTCTCCCTATCCTGAACGGCCTTGAGTTGTTCCTCAGCGGCTTGCTTGTCTCTTTGCAAATCTACCAGTAGTTGATCGACAGCCTTTTCATTTTTTCCGGTTTTATGTTTGGCATATTTTAATATTTTTTTATCCAATCCATTCTTTTGTGCAATTTCAAAACCGTAGGAACTTCCAGGTCGGCCGATTTTCATTTGATAAGTGGGCGACAGATTTTCGGTATCAAAATTCATTGAGCCATTGACGATGCCTTTGCTATTGTAAGCAAATATTTTGAGGTTGGAATAATGCGTTGTCATCACACCAAATACTTTTTTCCGGTTGAGTTCATTTAGAATTGCTTCCGCAATGGCTCCACCAATTTTTGGATCAGTTCCCGAACCAAACTCATCGATCAGGACGAGCGTTTTCTCATTGGCATGATCCAAAAATGTCTTCATATTTTGCAAATGCGAACTATAAGTACTCAGGTCATCTTCCAGCGATTGCTGGTCGCCAATGTCCGTGAAAAACTGTTCAAAAACACCGATCTCCGAGGAAGGGTCAGCCGGAATAAGCATACCAGCTTGCAACATCATTTGAAGCAACCCCACAGATTTCATAGCAACGGATTTTCCTCCGGCATTCGGATAAAATTAATATGCGATTTTTTTCCAATTGCAAGGAGAAAGGAACTGTTCCCTTTTTTTCTTTTAAATTTTTTAAATATAAAATTGGATGCAATCCGTTTTTGATGTCAATGTAAGGTTGACTTTTTAGCTTGGGTTTGCTGGCATTTATTTTTTGAGCAAGGCGAGCTTTGGCCAGAATAAAATCGTAGCGAGCTACCGTGTTTTGATAAACCTTGATGAGAGGAACGAAGGGGCGTATTTTAGCACTCAATTCTTTTAATATACGATATATTTCTCGTCGTTCTTCTTGTTCTGCATCAAAAATATCATTGTTGATGTCTATGACTTGTTCCGGTTCGATGAAGGCCGTTTTTCCGGTTGTGGATTCATCGTGAATGATACCTTTGATTTTTCGTTTGTTCTCTACGGGGACACTCAGCACCCGGCGGCCATTCCGAAAACTTTCTACGGTATCCTTCAACATTCCCCTGGATTTGTATTGCTGCACCATTTCCCGGAAGCGTTTATCCAGTTCTTTTCTTTTGCTTAAAATTAATTTTCGGATGCGCATGAGTTCAGGGGAAGCGTCCGGGCGTATGTCGCCATTTTCATCAATGACCTGATCGATAGCCAGGTTGAGTTCATCGTTAAAGGAAGTATTTTTTACAATATCGTAAAGGGCAGGGTAGGCGACTTGGCGGATGACATTGGGTGCGAATCCTTTTTTAAAAAATTCAAAAATATTTTTTATTTGAATTAAAATAACATTAATTCGTTGTAGTCCGTCGATAGGCAAAACGTAATCTTCCACTTCCAGATAGCGGAGATCTTTGGTGATGTCCTCGTAGTTAGCAACCGGAAAAGGGTGGTTGTGTTCTAGCGTTGTTTTCATTTCATCCACCTCATTGAGCAGGCGGGCAATCATAAACTTTTCCGTTTGAATAACAAGTTTTCTAACGCGGGTTTTACCTAATTCTCCCAGACATTCTTTTTCAAGCAGGTCGAGAATTTTATCAAATTCTAACTGTTCGTATATATTTTCGGGTGCTAATTGCATCTTCTACTTTATTTTAAAATACCAAAACGTGGTAAGGGGCATTTTAATTCCAAAAATAACAGAAAAAATTGGCAGTGCATCAAATGTAATGCACAGTATTCTCTGGAACAAGTTTAAATATTGTATTTTTTAAACAGGCACCAGAACAAATTACCAAAAGCACGACCAAATGTAAATACAAGAAAAGTCAATACGAGAATTATTGCACTAGTGCACTAGTGTACCATTGTACCATTGTACCATTGCACCATTGTACCATTGAATTATTAACTATTCCCTTTCTCGTAATCTGCCAAAAATTTAGCCAGACCGATGTCGGTGAGTGGATGTTTTAATAAGCCATTTATAGAAGATAGGGGACAAGTCACAATATCCGCCCCGGAAAGAGCCGCCTCCACGATATGCTTAGAGCTGCGAATTGAAGCCGCGAGGATCATAGTATCTAACATTTGTACAGCATACAATTCAGCAATTTGGCTGATGAGTGCCATGCCTTGCCAGTTGGTGTCGTCAATGCGACCAATAAAAGGGGAGACGTAAGTAGCTCCGGCCTTAGCCGCAAGAAGTGCCTGCCCCGCAGAAAAAACCAAAGTACAATTGGTGCGAATACCATTATCATAAAAATAGCGAATGGCCTTCACACCTTCCTTGATCATCGGAATTTTAACTACGATATTTGGAGCGATTTCCGCCAGGATTTTACCTTCCCGAACCATTCCGTCAAAATCTGTGGAAATAACTTCGGCACTAACGTCGCCCTCCACGATTTCGCAGATAGCCGCATAGTGTTTGTAAATATTCGATTCCCCGGTAATTCCTTCCTTAGCCATTAGGGAAGGATTCGTGGTTACACCATCGAGGATTCCTAAGTCTCGGGCTTCTTTGATTTGGTCCAGGTTAGCGGTATCGATAAAAAACTCCATGCGAAAATTTTGAAGTGAAAGAATGGTAAAAAAATAAAGCGAGAAATCATATCGCACTGCTACAACCTCCTACCCTTGCTTGCTTTCACACCTGGGGGATTGAGAGGGAGCTAGTCGTATGACTCTCGCCGGCTGCAAAAGTAAAAATTTTAAATAAAACTCTTACCTCTTGAGACATTTTTTTAAAAACTTTTAAGAGATAGCCACTTAAATTTAATTTTTTGCTATACTTGCATTGAATCAATTGCATTTTCCTTTGGCTTTTATTTCCGAAGATGACATCAAAAGGGTAGCACTCAATTATTTGAAAACCCACTATCGGCATCGCCCCCGTAAATTGGACAGCGTAACTACTGCTCAGTTGGATATGGTGACGCCCGACGGGATTGTCGCAGATGGCCATCTTTGGTTTCACGATGCAGATGGTTCTACCTTTACCGCCACCTTTGAAGCTACCTCAAGAGATTCTAATTTTGAATGTAAATACCAATTGAATACGGCTCGTATGTTTTGGGACAGCCTGTTGTTTTCCGGAATTGTTATAACTATTCTGTTTTTTTATTTACAATATTATAATTATTTTAATCTTAGAATCCCCAAAGAAATGGGTATCGTAGCTGCGGGAATCTGGCTGGGCATTTTACTTTTGATGCTGGCTTACCGTTTGTTTTTTAAGGAGGGATTCCGTTATAGAAAAATTTTTAGTATAGAACAATTTAAAAAGTATATCGTCAACGAACAATGGGTCGCACTAGGAGGCGATGCGCTGGATGAAACAGAAGAAAAGTACCTGGAAGAACTCCGGCGGCAATGCGTTTATAATGGTATTGGCTTTTTGATGGTGCATTCGGATGAGGAAGTTCAGCTTTTTATCAGTCCGGCCAGGGAGGATGCCATCAAGCGCAAGGGAAGTATCCTGACTTTTTTGCCCCAAACCAATTTTCTGGATGAACAAATAAAAAAAGGTCGCTTGTCCTGGTTGGAAAAATGGAAATTGCCGACTAACCGGAAAATCAATACTTCTGAAAAATTCTATCCTCATAAAATTATCCTTGGCTTGTTATTTCTACTAGTCGGTTTAACATTCTACGGAAAATTTACTGAATCTGACTATGACTATCTCACTAGAAATGAAAGAGAACGCCTTGTTGATGTAGTTGATTACGAAAAAAACCCGGATGACCTCGATCCCAATTTTGAAGGAACTTTTCACGAAATGGATAGCATGGACATCATCCAACGGGATTTAGAATTTAGAAAAAAAGATATACGAAGGACCTTGGATTCTATCGCAAAATCCAAGGAGGAAAAACAACCCGATCCTGTTGAAGAACCAGAAGAAGAACCAGAGTCGGAGCCAGAAGAACAGGAGCCAGAGCCAGAACCAGAAGAAATCCCAGAACCTGAACCTGAATCCCAATCTAAATATCAACCCAAGTACACTCCGAAGAAGAAAAATACTTCATCTAAGGATTGTGAGAGTTATCCAAGTCTTACCGGGACGGGTTACATCGTTCAGGAAAATGCTTTTTCCTCGGCCACTAATGCCAAAAAACGCGTCGCCGCATTGCGCAAAAAGGGAATAAAGGCCGCATATTTGTGGCAAGGCTGTTATTTGAATGGTAATAAACTTTTTTGTGTTTATATTGGGGGCGTATTTGGAAATCGCTCCTCAGCAGAGCGACAAGCCAAATCCTATAAATCAATAGCGCGAAAGAAGGGAATAACCATTCAGAAAGTATTTGTAACTGAATTAAATCCCATATAAAAAAATCAAATGCACGCCGTAAAAGGAGCCATAGCCGCAGGACATGAAAAGACCGCAGAAGCTGCCCGGATTATTCTTGAAGCCGGAGGAAATGCTTTTGATGCAGGTATCGCTGCGCTTCTGACTACTTTTATTACAGAACCCTGCATGAGTTCTGCCGCCGGAGGAGCCTTTGCTACGGTTCACACCGCAAATGGTAATTCTTATGTCATTGATTGTTTTTGTCAAACGCCAAAAGCTAAAAAACCAGTTGATCAAATTGATTTTTATCCTATAAAAATAAATTTCGGCACATCTTCGGAGGAATTTCACGTAGGCTTGGGTTCTATGGCCGTACCCGGAACCCTCGCAGGAATTTTTACTTTGTACAAGCAACTAGCAACTCTTCCTATTTCGGTTTTATTAGAACCTGCCATTACTTTTGCAAGGGAAGGCGTCCTGGTCAATGACTTCCAACGTCTCGATTTTGAGTTGCTGGAATCCGTGATGACCCACACTAACCGAGGGAAAGAAATATATTTAAAAAATAATGAGTTAATTAAAATTGGCGATACATTAAAAATGGAATATCTCGCTGATTTTTTGGAGTTAATTGGAAATGAAGGCATCGGTGAATTTTATAAAGGAGAAATTGGCCGGAAAATTAGCCAGCACTGCAAAGAGAATGGTGGCTATCTCACCCGTGAAGATTTTGAAAACTACAAGGTAGAAGTCAGAAGACCACTTACCTTTGATTTTGCAGGAAGGAAAATTCTGACTAACCCGCTGCCGAGTTCTGGTGGTCCCCTCATGGCTCTTGCGATGGCGTTATTAGAGACAGAAGAAACTCCGATTTTTTCTCAAAACAGTGCTTTACATATTTTAAGATTGTATAATGCATTTAAAATTATAACTCAAATAGAAAAAACGCCGGCTTCCCTGCAATATCACCTGGAACAACTCGCTTCGCATCAATCCATCAGTCCGGCCAGTCAGCGCGCCCAGTTGCTTACAAAAAAATGGGGGAGTACAACCCATTTCGGAATACTGGATGAATTTGGCAATGCGATAAGCGTAACAACAACCAATGGAGAGGGCAGTGGATATATTGTTCCTGGTACAGATATAATGATGAACAATATGTTGGGCGAAGCGGCCTTGATGCCCAATGGTTTTCATCATTGGGATAACGATGTTCGCCTGTCTTCCATGATGTCTCCAACTATTGTTTTGAGTGAAAATGAAACGGTAGAAATGGTTTTGGGAACGGGCGGAGCCGGGCGCATTCCCTACGCGCTTACACAGGTTTTGCTCAATCTTATTGATTATAAAATGGATTTAAGTGCGGCCATCAATGCGCCTCATGTTCATTTAAATAACAGGCTTCACTTAGAGTATGGCTTTAACGAACACCCTAAGCCTAATGAAATAGACCACGAGTTATTGGCCTGGAAGGATAAAAACTTATTCTTTGGAGGTGTACACGTCATTCAAAAAACTGCATCCGGAGTCTTGGCCATAGGAGATGACCGCCGGGATGGTGTAGGAGATTCCAATCTATAAAACAAATACCAAAATACCTGCGGGGAAAAACGGACAAGAAAAAGAAAAAGCCGAAGCCTTTTCCTCCGCTCTTACCCTGACCTCAATCAATGAGAAGGGCAGTGGGCACGCTATGGTTATCTCGTAGAGACTTCCACTGCTGTCACTGGTTCGGTCGCCCGAATGTCGCTACCTTAGGGACGTTATAGTTACGAGGAATTTCTTATCTCACCACCCGCAGGTATTTTGTAAAGACTAAAGGAAAAATTTCTTGTTTTGGTTCCCGATAAAGATTGTATTTTTGAAAAAATTTACCTTCTTAGGGATGAGGGAATAATAAAGTAAACAAATTAAACGCAGTTATTTTTTAGGTTGGCAAGGCAAAAAACGCAGGCGACGCAGAGCGTCGGCGAGGCTTTTTAACGCAGACAACGTAAAAAAGAGCAAGTATGATTGTTTACTTTATTGTTTTCTTATCCCTTAGACAAATCCCGTGGAAACGAAGGGCGAAGAAAAATGAAGAAGCGAAAGCGACTGAATTTTTCAAGACTTGCAGTTTCCATCACCACGGGATTTGTCTAAGAACCAATATTTAAAACAACTCGAATGAGAAAATTTGCCATATCTGATATTCACGGCAACAATAAAACATTCAGAACTCTTTTATTTGATATAATTAAATTAAAAGAAGAGGATGAGTTGTACCTGCTTGGCGATTACATTGACCGGGGGCCAGACTCTAAGGGCGTAATTGATACCATTTTTGAATTGCAGGAAAATGGATATTCCGTATTTTGCCTAAAAGGCAACCACGAGGATTTATTATTGAAACACAATATTCCAAAATTTAATGATATTTGGATGAAAAACGGCGGGCCACAAACGCTCCGTAGTTTTAAAGTGCAAAGGGTGGAACATATTTCTAAAAAATACATGGATTTTTTTAATGAATTAGAATATTATTTTGTAGTAGATGAGTATATTCTCGTTCATGCCGGACTGAATTTTTTAATGCCCGATCCTTTTATGAGTAAATATGATTTGCTTTGGATTCGGCACTGGCACCACAATATCAATAAAAAATATTTGGGAGAAAAATATATTATTCACGGGCATACCCCTAATAAGAAAAACCAAATTGAAAAAGCTCTGGCTAATTTTGATGAGACCCGCTGGCTGGATATTGACAACGGCTCTTTTAATCAATTGCTTCCCGGCGAGTTAGGCAATTTGTGTGCCTTTGATATGACGAATAGAAAATTGTATTTTCAAAAAAATATAGATATTGAATAAATATTATACGATGAATTTGAATAAAATAATTATAAATATTGGATTAGTTTTGTTTTTTATAATGCTGATTTCAGCCTGCAAAACTCAAAACTCTTCCACAAGTTCTAATCATAAACATCCCGCTAATAAACTCATCAACGAAAGTAGTCCTTACCTGCTACAACATGCTTATAACCCGGTGGACTGGTATCCATGGGGAGATGAAGCACTCCGAAAAGCACAGGACGAAAACAAACTTATCCTCATCAGTGTCGGCTACTCGGCCTGTCACTGGTGCCACGTCATGGAGCATGAGTCCTTCGAGGATTCCCTCGTAGCGGATATAATGAACAAGCATTTTATTTCTATAAAGGTAGATCGGGAAGAACGCCCGGATATTGATGATGTATATATGACTGCTTGTCATATCTCTAGCGGTCGAAGCTGTGGCTGGCCTCTGAATGCCATGGCATTGCCCGATGGTCGTCCTTTCTGGGCAGGAACTTATTTCCCCAAGGAGGAATGGATGGACGCGCTTAATTATTTTATAAAATTATATAGTGAAGATCCCAATAAAATAGAAGTCTCTGCGGATAATATTACTAACAATATCCAAAACTCCGAGACCATTCAACTCAACACCAACGAAGCAGCATTCAAGCAGGAAGACATTAATCAAATTGTAGAAAACTTTATTAAAAATATTGACATGAAACGAGGCGGGAAGAAAGGTCCGCCCAAATTCCCAATGCCTAATAATTATGAATTTTTGTTGCAGCATTATTATCACTCCGGAAATGAACAAGCACTGCAAGCTGTTACGGCCACGCTGGATAATATGGCCAAAGGAGGGATTTATGATCAAATCGGAGGAGGCTTTGCCCGGTATTCCGTAGATGATATTTGGAAAGCTCCTCACTTTGAAAAAATGTTATATGATAATGCACAATTGGTTAGCTTGTATTCCAAAGCATATCAAGTAACAAAAAATCCATTATACAAAGAAATTGTATTTGAAACACTGGATTATATCAAAAGAGAAATGACGGATAAAACCGGAGCTTTCTACTCTTCCCTGGATGCAGATAGCGAAGGAGAGGAAGGTAAGTTTTACGTATGGGATAAATCTGAAATAAAGGAAGTGCTGGGAGAAGGAAATGACTTTGATATATATTGCGAGTATTATAATATAAAAGAAAAAGGCAACTGGGAACACAAGAATATTTTATTTATAACAAAAAAGAAAAAAGATGTTGCTGACAAATATAAGGTCAGTGTGGAAGAACTGGAAACAAGTATAAAAGCATCGGATGATAAATTATTTAAGGCACGAGAAAAAAGAATCCGCCCAGGTCTCGACGACAAAGCTCTAACCGCCTGGAATGCACTCATGTTAAAAGGTTATATAGATGCTTATCGCGTATTTAATAAGCCGGAGTATTTGGAAGCGGCCTTGAAAAATGGAAATTTCCTAAAGGAAAAAGCCATGAGTAAGGAATTTCGCCTCAACAGAAATTACAAGGATGGCAAATCTGTCATCAATGCTTTTCTGGACGATTACGCATTGACTATTGAAGGTTTTATTGCTTTATATCAGGCTACTTTTGACGAAGAATGGTTGAAGGTTGCTAAAGCATTGACAAATTATACCATAGAAAATTTTTATGATAAAAATTCCGGGATGTTTTATTATACCTCAAAAAAGGATAAAAAACTTATCGCCCGCAAAATGGAAACCAGCGATAATGTTATTCCGGGTTCTAATTCTACAATGGCAAAAAATCTATATGTTCTTAGCTTATATTTTTATGATTACGACTACCTGACCAAAGCACGGACAATGGTCAATAATATGTTGGAAAATATTAAATATCATTCTCAGCCATCCTTTTATTCCAATTGGTGCTCCGTATTGAACCATCTCGTCAATCCCCCTTATGAAGTAGCTATTTTGGGGGAGAATTTTGCTCAAAAACGAAAAGCTTTGGATCAGCGTTATTTACCGAATGTTATTTTCATGGGAGGAAAACAAGAGGGAAGTCTTGAACTATTAAAAGACAAACTCATAGAAGGGGATACTCGGATTTACGTTTGCCAAAATAAAGTCTGCAAATTACCCACACCAGAGCCCGCTCAGGCTTTCAAACTTATCCTAAAATAGGAAAACCTGATTCAAGAGGGTTTCGTGGCATTTTTTTTGTGGTTTTAGCTGTCATTGCACCCAACAAATATTATTTCCTTTCTTTTGTCTTAAAATGGGAAAACTTTCCCTTTTTAAGGGCCCAATATTTACCATTTCTTGGGATTCCCCAATATTTGTCCTAATTTTGAGACTGCTCCCCCAACGTATTATTGACAGGTTAATACTCTTTCTTTTTAGTGAATTTTTTTCGCTACCACACACTTGACTGCCTTGTTATGCCCAGAGAACCCCTTTGCTCCATTTTGTGGAGTGGGAAAGAGTACATTTTTTTATTTCCAAAAAGTTTAAACTATGAAACTTATTAAAGTTTTATTGATCTGCATTTTTTGCATGACATTAGGGTCCGTTGAGGCTCAAAAATCCAGATTGAAAAAGGCAAACATGATGTACGAAAATCTGGCGTACGAGGCGGCAATTCCAATATACCTGGGTATTTTGGATAAAAATGATAACTCCGAAGCAAAAATCAAACTTGCAGACTGTTATCGTAAAATTGGTAACACTGCTGAGGCGGAATATTGGTACGGACAAGTGGTTCGACTGCCAGAAGCCGAGCCAGTACACAAAATGTACTATGCTCAATCGCTTCAAACCAATGGTAAATGCGACCAGGCTAAACAATGGTATGAAGAATACGCAAGAGAGGTACCCGGCGAACACCGTGGAACGAATCTGCTTTCTGCCTGTGATGCCCAGGATGAGCTGATGTCGAAAAACGGGAATATATATACCGTAAGACATTTACCTTTTAATACCGTTTATGATGATTTCGGAACCGCCTATTTCAAGGATGGAATTGTTTACGCATCCGAAAGACAAAGTTCTGCTTTGGTAGAACGCGTTCATTGCTGGACAGGGTTCCCTTTCCTTGAATTGTTTTATGTAGGTAGAAATGCCGGAGAAAGTGATGCTTGTGAGTTTGATTATAAAAAAGCTGAAAAATTCTCCCCTAAGCTGAATACCAAATTTCACGATGCGGCTATGATGTTTACTAAGGATGAGAAGACCATTTATTTTACCAGAAATAATTTGAGCAATGGTAAAATCGGTAGAGATGATAATGACATCGTCCGCTTGAAAATATATACTGCTTCCTTTAGTGATGGCAAATGGAGCGAAGAGCAAGGATTGCCTTTCAACAGTGATGAATATTCTGTGGCTCACCCGGCTCTTAACAGTGCAGAAGACAGATTGTATTTCGCGTCTGATATGCCAGGCGGTTTCGGAGGGATGGACTTGTATGTTTCCAAGTTGGAAGGTGGTCGTTGGTCACCTGCTGAAAACCTTGGGCCAAGTGTCAATACAGAAGGACATGAAGTTTTTCCTCACGTGGATGAAAGAGGTCGTTTGTATTTCTCTTCAGATTCTCATACTGGATTAGGCGGATTGGATGTATTCTATATGGATGATAATTCAGGAGTTTGGGGGCCAGTTATTAATATGGGGTACCCAATCAATACATCTGCCGACGATTTTGGTTTAGTTTTAAATGAAGGAGGTGATTGTGGTTATCTCTCCTCCGACCGTGAAGGCGGAGCGGGTAGAGATGATATTTATAGTTTTAGAAAAGATGCGGTGGAAGTGGATGTTTATGTTTATGATGAACTAACAAATGAGCCAATTGAAGGTGCAGAAGTAAAAGTTGATTGTAACGGAACAACATTGGTAACCGGGCCAGATGGAAAAGCCAGAACTGAAATCGGAAAATCGGATTGCTGCGAGTTTATGGCTTCTAAAGATCCGGACTATTTAGAAAATTCCAAGAAAGCCTGTGCCTCAGATGTAACTTTAGGTGAAAATTTAATGGTTGAAATTCCGTTAAGATCCCCTATAGAATTTAAACTGGAAGGTATTGCTTATGATGCTGGAACAAATCAACCTCTTGAAGGAGTAGAAATTCTCGTCACTCCGGATTGTGATCAGGAACCGTTTACGATTGTAACCGGCCCGGACGGAAGTTATTCCTTTGATATGTTACCGAATTGTTGTTATACCCTTTCCGGTAAAAAAGAGACTTATAGAAATATTGATGCCGGCCCGCATTGTACCAATGGCCTGACCGAGTCTACAACACTTCCTTCGGAGATGAGGTTGTCTCCAATTCAGGTTGTCATGAACGATCCTCCCCCTGGTGACCCAGGAAATCGTTTCAATGGTGGAACGGATCCGGGTACAGGAGGAACAACAACACCAGGTTCTTTTACTCCTAACTCAAATCCTTTCCCGGTTTCTCCAGGGTACACCGGAACAGGAGGATGGCCAGGGGATGCCAACTTCAATCCAGCACCACCTATCGTAAATGATGCTTGCTGTAATGTTTATAATACACTCGATACCTATGTGGATGCTTCTACAGGAGAAGCCATTCCGTTTTTACTGAATATATACTATGATTTCAATAGCTCATCTGTTCGTTCAGATGCTAATTCTGAATTAGAAAAACTATACAACTTACTCTCTGCAAATCGCAATCTGGTAGTGGAAATTGGTTCACATACCGATGCGAGGGGTTCCAGCCGTTATAATAAAAACCTTTCTCAACGCAGGGCAGAATCTGTTGTCGGTTGGTTGGTTGATCGTGGGTTAGAGCGTTCTCAGCTTAAAGCCAGAGGATATGGCGAAACTCAAAATGTCAACAACTGTGCTGATAATGTGCCTTGTAGTGAGGAAGAACACCAAATGAACAGAAGAACAGAATTTAGAATTATAGGCATGAAAGACGGACAGAATTATCAGGAGTCATCACAAACTCCTTCCAGTGTAAGAACCGACCCATGTGTGGGTTGTCCTTTCTAGCTAAACCTGTCAATTTTAGTTTGGAAAAAAAGGGGTAGTCATGTATTTGGCTGCCTCTTTGTTTTTTGAAATTGGTTTAATGACCAATCCCGTGGAAACTGCAAGTCTTGAAAAATTCAGTCGCCCAGACGGATAGTCTGGACTATTTTTCTAGTCTATCGCTTCTACGGGATTTTTCAGAGGTTAAAATTTACTCCTTTTTTTCTTTCAATTTGGATTTGAAAACTTTCTTGAATTTTTGAACTTTAGGAGCAATGACTACCGAACAATATCCCTGATTGGGGTTCAGATTAAAATAATTTTGGTGGTAATTTTCTGCGACGTAATATTTAGAAGCAGCAGTAATCTCAGTAATAATTGGATCTTCCCATAAGTCTGAAGCGTCGGTTGCCGCTTTGGATTTTTCGGCCATCGCCTTTTGATTTTCATCATGGTAGAATATCGCAGAGCGATATTGAGTCCCAACATCATTTCCCTGACGGTTGAGAGTCGTGGGGTTGTGCGTATGCCAAAATACTTCTAATATATCTTCAAAAGATATGACTTCCGGGTCAAATTTAATTTGTGCTACTTCAGCATGACCCGTCGTTCCTTCACAAACAGCTTTATAAGTAGGATTCTCAACATGCCCACCCATATAGCCGGATTCTACAGAAAGCACACCCTTCAATTCCTGAAAGATAGCTTCCACACACCAAAAACATCCCGCACCCAGGGTTGCTGTTTCTGTTTTACCACTTGCTGATACATTATTATCTGGATTTGTCATATTCGATTTATTTTTTTGTCCGGTACAACTCGTTTGAAAAAAAGTAAAAATAGCCAATAGCATCAGGGAGAACAACGGGCTTCTCATATTTTTTTATTTAAAATTTTATAAAATTTAAGTAACTGGACATAATAATGTTCAATTTAATTTGAAATGAGTTTTTGAT
>JAHDCK010000078.1 GCA_020629915.1 Saprospiraceae bacterium | reverse complement strand
AAAATAAGTATTCTAAGAATATGATGGCACTCCTATTGATTATTTTCTTATTTAACCAAAACCAACTTAACGTGCAAATTCATATTAATACAAACCCCATGCACCAAGCACAGTTTACATCTACAAAAAAAGTATCTAAAAAAGATACAGCCGGGCTTTTAGCTCACGACAAAACATCTAATAAAAAAACATTTAAAAAAGACAGTGCCTACGTTCGCTATATCAAACGCTTTAAAAAAGTAGCTATATCAGAAATGGAAAAATATAAAATTCCTGCAAGTATAACGCTGGCTCAGAGTTTACTTGAAAGCAACGCCGGACGAAACACATTATCAAAAAAACATAATAATCATTTTGGTATAAAATGTTTTTCTAAAACTTGTCGGCGCGGGCATTGCAGCAACCACGAAGACGATTCTCACAAAGACTTTTTTCGCATATATAAATCCTCCTGGGAAAGCTTCCGGGATCACAGTCTTTTATTACAAAAAAAACATTATATTCAGCTCTCCAAATATAGTACAAACGATTATAAGAGTTGGGCGCATGGGTTGAGCAAGGCCGGATATGCCACGGATAAATTATATGCACAAAAATTAATTCGACTGATTGAACAATATGAATTACACCAATATGATACTCCCTGATGCATTTAAACAAGTCTTATTTATAAATAAGACTTGTTTAAATATGTTATAAAAATCCTCATTCGTTTTGATGTCCGGTGTTCCTCCGGACATCAAACCTTTTTCAGCGGGCAAAGCTTCGCTTTGCCCGCTTTTTTGTAATTTTGCAACATGAGTCAGGAATCATTTTTGAAGAATCGAAGACAGGTAGCCGTTTTGCTAACATCTGTTTTTATTATATCTATTTGCAGTATATTATACGAGCTGCTCATTAGCACGGTGGCGAGCTATTTTCAAGGAAGTAGTGTCCTGCACTTTTCCCTGGTGATCGGGCTTTTTCTCTCTGCAATGGGCGTCGGTTCCTTCCTCAGCAGATTCCTAAAAAGGAATCTGCTGGACTGGTTTATCCGCATGGAGATTGCGCTGAGTGTCTTTGGCGGAGCTTCAACTTTCATCTTGTACTACGCTTTTTCCCTGACGCCTTACTTTTATGGCATTGCTTTTTTACTTATAATGATTTTAGGAATAATTATTGGCGTGGAAATCCCTGTACTTACCCGAATCATGCGACAGCACGAAAACCTCAGGGAAGCCATTTCCGATGTTTTGTCCTTTGATTATCTGGGTGCGTTGATTGCCTCTTTCCTTTTCCCCCTGGTCTTATTGCCTTGGTTGGGGACGATGCGAACGGCATTTATAATTGGTTTACTCAACCTTTGTATTGCTGTTTTAAATATTTTTTATTTTAAAAAATATTTAAAACAGTTTACCGCCAGTTTAATAGTTTCCGGGATTGTATTTGTTTTTTTACTAGGAGGTTTTTTATATTCATTTAAAATAAATTCATTTTTTGAGCAATTTTTATATCGGGATGAAGTAATGTATTCCAAGCAAACCAATTATCAAAAAGTGGTCATCACCCGCTGGAATCAGGACACCCGGATGTACATCAATGGTAATCTGCAATTTTCTACCCGAGACGAATATCGCTACCACGAAGCCATCACCCATATCCCGGCAGCTCTAACCATGAATTTGGAAAATGTATTGGTACTCGGTGGCGGGGACGGACTTGTGGCGAGAGAGTTGTTGTATTACCCGATTAAAAAAATTGAGGTCGTTGATCTTGATCCGGATATTACCATTCTGGCTAAAACACATCCTGTTTTCAAAAATATTAATAAAGAAGCATTTTTAAATTCTAAAGTAAAAATATACAATCAGGATGCGTATAAATTTATAGAAAATGCTTCCGACTTGTATGACCTCATTATAATTGACTTACCCGATCCCAACGACACCGCACTTGGAAAATTATATACTAAAGAATTTTATGGGATGTTAAAAAAACGAATGAGCGTTGGAGGGATATTAGTGACTCAATCTGCTTCGCCTTACTTTGCACCAGAAGTATTCTGGTGCATCCATCACACCTTAGAAGAGCCATTTGATGCCGTTGTCCCCTACTCCGTTTATATGCCGACCTTTGGTCAGTGGGGCTTTAATATGGCTTTTCAAACACCTTTGAAAACAGAAAATGAAGCAGCATTTCAACAAGAAATTTTAAAACAATTAGATTCAAAATTATTTAATAATAAAATCTCTTATCGCTATTTGAATCGGGAGATGCTGCCCGGAATTTTTAAATTTGATCAGGACATGAAGGAACGATCGACCCAAATCAATCAACTCACGAATCAGGTTATAATAGATTATTATTCCAAAGGCTGGGACAATTGGCGATAATTTTTTTCCTACATTTGCACCCAACTTTTTTGCGTCGTTTTTGTTTTAGCTTATAGAAATCGCAACTTATGTCAGAACAGCCAAATAAAAAAAATCCCAGGTGGCAAGGGTATCTTTTTGTTATCCTGATCATTATGATCATCCCCGCCTTATCCTGGTATTATCTTTCCACAGGTCTTGAATTTAGGAAAGAACAAATTGCCAAGCTAGATGTAAAAGGTCAGGTTCCCTCCTTTAAATTTATCAACCAACAAGGCGATACAATTACCGAAAAAGATATGAAGGGCAATATGGTTGTGGCCAATTATTTTTTCTCCCGCTGCGCAGGTCCCTGTCCCAAGATGAATTCTGAGATGGCTCGGATCGCGGATCAATTCAAAAACCGTCCGGATATTTTATTTTTCAGTCATACCGTTGATCCCGAATTTGATACACCAGAAGTTTTAAATGGTTATGCCGAACGCTTTGAAGCAAATCCTGAAAAATGGCATTTTTTAACCGGGCCAAAGAAGGCCTTGTATGAACATGCCCGCAAGGGATATTTACTTCCGGTAGATGAAGGCGATGGCGGGTCGGAAGATTTTATCCATAGTAATTACCTCGTCCTTGTAGACACAAGTTTAAATATAAGAAATTATTACATGGGAACAGATTCTCTAAAAGTTAATGAACTCATTACCCACCTGGCCATGATTATGCCGGCCGATCCAGGCAAAACTTTAGAATACAAACCTGAAAAAGAAAAATAATTTTTATTTAACAAAATAACTTATGAAGCCAGATTTAGAATTAGGAAAAAAACTGGATCGCTATGCGATCATCATATCCATTATTGTTTTAATTATCGTGGGTGGAATGCGTCAGGTTAAAGTAGATTTGGGTATAGATTTTACATTTTTACCTCCGGTGTATTCATTTCTCAATTTATGTACTGCTATATTTTTAGTTGCTGCCCTTTATCAAATCAAGCAAAAAAATATAAAAAAACATCAATTATATATAAACATCTCCATGATGCTATCGGTGTTTTTTCTGGCCTGTTATGTTTTATATCATATTACGACTCCAGAGACTAAATATGGTGGAGAAGGATTTATCAGAACTGTTTATTTTATATTACTAATCACACATATCATTTTAGCAGCCATTGTCCTTCCACTTATATTATTTACCTACATTCGAGGTTTTACAAATCAAATTGATAAACACCGGAAATTTGCCAAATGGACCTTTCCGATCTGGTTGTATGTTGCGATTAGCGGACCGATTTGTTACTTGATGCTTTACCCCTATTATTAAAATTGGTGCTTTAGAATGCTTATTGGTTTAAGCAACTAATCAAATTAAGTTCATGTTTAAAATTTCATGATTGAGCGAAAGGCTTCAAATTTTATTCTGAATGTCCCTCATTAATGTTTGACAATTGGAATAACAGATTTATGCTTGTTATCAAAACCAATTTCAATGAAATATATCCCCTTATTTTCAGGTAATTGTATTTGGAATGTATTACTATTCATAATTTTTTTTAAGGCATATTTTTTTCCGAAAATATCACAAATACTCATACTCCTTACCATCAAATTACTTTCCATATTAAATTCGACAAAATCGTTTGTCGGATTTGGACCGTAAGAAAAATGTTGATTATCGATATAACTAATATAACTGACTTGATCCCAATAAAAATACTTTACTTCTTTTGTACCATTACTAGATGAAATAATGTTATTCCCATCAGTACTTAAACCTAATGAAAACCCAAATTCCGCATTAAAATCATTACCATCTATGTCAATCCCTTTTTGTTCCCAATCGACTCCATTCCAAAAAAAAGCCCGAACATGACCAGAATTTAAGCCACCTCCATTGTCGTTTTTCACAGCACTAGTAACCACAGTATTGCCATCTCCACTCATTTTTACACTTCCCCCAAATTCATCATAAGCATCTTCGCCCAACAATTCACCTCCTAATTGTTGCCAATCTCCACTCTCAAAAGAAAATATTTTCACAGCACCACGGGTTTGATTATTATCATCTCTATATTTAGGAATCCCAATAGCTACCCGTTCCCCAGAATCAGATATCGATACAGAAGTTCCAAAATCATTATAGGAAACATCAGCATTAATCGAGCTCCCCTTTTGTTCCCAATTGGTTCCATTCCAAGAGTAAATATAAACCGAGCCAGGTTCATCAACTAACCCAAATAAGTTTGGTGAACCAAAGGCGACATGCATACCATCTCCTGAAAGTGACGTGCTAAAAGGAGAAAAATCACCCGTTTCAACGAATAACTGTCCTTTTTGAGTCCAATCTGTTCCATTCCAAGTGTACACTATATCACCACCAGTACTACCGATTGATGTGATAGCAATGTTATCCCCCGAATCATCAAGGTCAATTTCCCATCCAAACTCAAATCCTCCACTAGTGTTTATATCGTTTCCTCTCTGTATCCAGTTGCCATTGTTTAAAGTATATACCTGTACTTTTCCAACTTCTATTGTTGGGTTATCTACTCCTGGTAAGCTAACTGCTACTACATTTCCGTCATTATTTATAGCAACTGAATACCCCAAACGATCAGATGAATTATTACCCTGAATGATATTACCTAGCTGCTCCCATGAATCTGTAACGGTTTTTTTAAAAATAGTAGCTGTTCCGTTTGATTGACTGTATGGGCTACCTACTATAAAAGTATTTCCATCTCCACTAAGTTCAATGTCATAGCCAAAATCACTATCTGCACTATTGATAGTATTGCCTAATTGTGTCCATTGTCCAAACAAGTTAAAGTTAAATCCAGATATTAATATAAGAAGGAAAATCTTGTTAAAAATTAATTGCTTCATTTAAATGATATTTTTTTATATAATAAACATTATTAAATCTACACCTCTTGGTCCAAAATCGTTGGTCGGATAAATGGCATTCTAATAACAATTCAATCACCTCATTTTGTCCCTCTAAAAGCCTTGTTTGATTTGGCGTTGTTTCGTATTTAAAATCAAGCTCTTATTCCCGCTTCTGCCTCCAAGGCATTTGGATTGTGGCATTGGCACAATTCATTGCAAAAAAAGCTCGCCCTCTATGGACAAGATAACCGTTTAACTTATTATAATCAATTATTTGCCCAATTTAGTCAACTCCTCCTCATTCAGACTACCTCACCACGCCAATTGATTCACAAGATTAGTAAGAAGCAAAAAATAAGTATTCGATTTTGGGTTTAGATTTTTTATGGTCATAAAGACATGAAGAAGGAGCATACCCATGAATGAGCGAACCCATAGAGTGAAAGTCTATTGGGACTTTCAAGCGATTGAACCTGCAAGGGTAGGTCAGCTACATGACTGATGAACAATGAAGAAAATTCTGGTTCAGACAAATAATTTTTTTCTTGAAATATTTTCGTATCGCAGCATTGCATCAATCTACTATCGCAATAGTAAATTATTTGAATATTGTACCATTGAATCACTGTCTTTTCCCTCGGATTCCCTTCCAAAATATTAAAATTTCAGCTATAAAAACCGTATCTTTGTGTCCAAATAAAACAATCTATTTTATATGGCGACGAATGACAGAATAATCCCTATTCGGATTGAGGAGGAAATGAAATCCGCCTACATTGATTACTCAATGTCGGTTATCGTTTCCCGTGCCCTGCCAGACATCCGCGACGGCCTAAAACCCGTTCACAGAAGGGTACTTTACGGTATGTCCGATCTGGGACTAACCGCTGGAAAAGCCCACAAAAAATCAGCAAGAATTGTAGGGGAAGTTTTAGGTAAATATCACCCGCACGGTGACTCCTCCGTTTATGACACCATGGTTAGAATGGCTCAGGATTGGTCCCTTCGCTACCCGCTGGTGGACGGACAGGGAAACTTTGGCTCTATCGACGGAGACAGCCCTGCGGCCATGCGATACACGGAGGCCAGACTGGAGCGTATAAGTGATCAATTATTAGCGGACCTCGATAAAGACACGGTGGATTTCGCTTTTAATTTCGATGATACGCTCAAGGAACCCACCGTTCTGCCTGCAAAATTACCGCATTTGTTAATCAATGGAGCCTCCGGTATTGCCGTAGGTATGGCGACCAATATGCTTCCTCATAACCTTACGGAAGTCATCAACGGAACCATTGCAATGATTGACAACCCGGCAATTACAATAGAAGAACTGACCCAGCATATCAAAGCTCCTGATTTTCCTACAGGTGGAACCATTTATGGTTATGACGGTGTGAAAGAGGGATTTGAAACCGGCCGGGGACGGGTTATCGTTCGGGGGAAAGCTGAAATTACCGAAACAAAAACCGGGAAAGAGGTCATCATAGTTTCTGAAATTCCCTATCAGGTCAATAAGTCTGCCCTGATTATGAAAATGGCAGAACTCGTCAATGATAAAAAAATCGAGGGAATTAGCGATATCAGGGATGAGTCCGACAGAAGAGGAATGCGAATTGTAATAGAAGTAAAACGAGACGCCATGGCTAATGTCGTCCTGAGTAAACTCTACAAGTATTCTGCATTGCAAACCTCCTACGGGGTCAATAATATTGCGCTGGTAAATGGCCGCCCGATGTTATTGAATTTGAGAGAAATTCTAACAGAATTCGTCAAATTCAGAATTGAAGTTGTCAAGCGGCGAGCGCAATACGAATTGAATAAAGCCCTTCAACGAGCACATATTTTGGAAGGCTTGTTGATTGCACTGGATTATATCGATGCTATCATCACCTTGATCCGTCAGTCTCAAACACCAGAAGAAGCAAAGCAGGGTTTGATGCGAGGAGATTTTATCGATGATAAAAAAGCCTTTAAAAAGAAAATGGCTTCCCTCATTACTGTAAATGAAGATGGCGTTTTGACTGAAATTCAAGCCAAAGCCATCCTGGAAATGCGCCTGCAAAAGCTTACCGGACTGGAAAGGGATAAAGTGCGGTCGGAATATGATGAATTACAAAAAACTATCACGCACCTGCGTTCTATCATCGAACAAGAGTCTTTACAAAGAGATATTATTAAAACAGAACTCTCTGAGATTAGAGACAAGTTTGGTGATGAAAGAAGAACGGATATCAACTACGCTGCCGGAAATATTAGCATAGAAGATATGATCCCGAATGATGAAATGGTTGTTACTATTTCGCACCTCGGTTATATCAAACGAACAAAGACCAGCGAATATCGGTCTCAGGGTCGCGGCGGTAGAGGTTCAAGAGGTAGTAAAACCCGAAATGAAGATTTTATCGAACACATGTTTATTGCCTCCAATCACAATTACCTGCTTTTATTTACCGAAGCAGGGAAATGCCATTGGTTGAGGGTGTATGAAATACCGGAAGCCGGAAAGAATTCCCCTGGAAGGGTGCTGCAAAACATTGTAAGTCTGCCAAAAGAAGATAAGGTAAAAGCTTATATTATAATTGAAGATTTGAAAGACAAGGATTACCTTGAAAATAACTATATCATCTTTTGTACCAGAAAAGGTATTATAAAGAAAACTCAGATGGATGCGTTTTCCCGTCCAAGGGCTAATGGTATCAATGCAATTACCATCAACGAAGGGGATTCTTTGTTTGAAGCCAGAAAAACAACTGGCAAAAATGAAATCTTGATCGCTGGCAAATCTGGTTATGCCATTCGTTTTCCGGAAGAAGCGGTTCGACCTATGGGAAGAAGTGCAGCCGGAGTTCGAGGTATCAAACTAACCAGTGAAGCAGATCAGGTAGTCGGAATGGTGAGTGTTGATCCTCAGGATGAAACCAGGACATTGCTCGTGATTTCGGAGAAAGGCAACGGTAAGCGAACACCACTGGAAGAATACCGCAAAACCAACCGGGGAGGTAAAGGAGTAAAAACCCTTCAAGTGACTTCCAAAACCGGGGCGCTAGTGGCTTTAAAATATGTAAGTCCTGAAGATGATTTGATGATTACTACCAAGGAAGGCATCATCATTCGTATGTCTGTGGATGGAATTAGTAAAATTGGTAGAGCCACCCAGGGGGTCAAAGTCATTCGATTGGATGATAACGACGACATAGCAGATGTGGCTGTAATTCAGATTTCAGATGAGGAAGAAGATTCTGAAAACGGAGATCAGGCAACATCTGAGGACATCAGCGAGGAATAAGGTTCTTAATAGGTCAAAATAACACGTTTTCATAAAAAAAGCTCCCGGTTTGGGGGCTTTTTTATTTTTATAAAATTTAATCCTGCAATTTTATACCAAAAATACCCGTAATCCAGTTTGTTAATTGGCAATTCTTAGATAATTTTACCACCAACTATTAGAAACCATCCAAACGTTACCCGTTTAGAACACCTCATTGTGTTTGTTCGGGCTCTATTTTTTTGGATTTTAAAACACATTTTCAACATGAAAAAATTAGGATTACTCTGTTTAATGGCATTATTTACTGTCTTAACCCTTCAGGCACAGGATGCCAAAACGCTTTGGAAAGAAGCAAAAAAAGCACATAACAAATATAACCTTGACCCTACTAACAATGCCGATGCCATTGTAGAGGCCATGAAAAAAATTGACGGGGCTATAAAATCGGATGATTACAAGTCCAGTTTTGAAGCCTGGAGAATGAGAGGGGAAATTTATTCGGATCTGGCTAAAAGCTCCAAAGCCGGAGATTATTTAGATGCAGCATCAGTAAGCTATGACTCCTTTGACAAAGCCAGCGGCATGGCCGAAAAGAAATATCAGAAAAGAGAAGTTTCTGCCGGATTAACAAATGTTGCTACTTTATTGATCAACTCCGGTGTAAAAGCCTACGAAGCCAAAAATTTCGAGGCGGCATTCAATTCCTTTGACAAAGTTTTTAACGCTAAGGAAAAACTGTCTGCCATGGGAAAAAATACCATCCTGACAGAAGAAGCACAACTCGATGAGCATATTTACCGAACAGGATTCATGGCTCAAAAAATTGGCAAAAATGCAAGAGCTACCGAATTGCTGAGTCAATTATACAAGAAAGATTATAAGGAAGCTGGTGTTTATGAATTATTATTCAACCTTTATTCCGGCGACAATAAGGAAAAAATGGCAATGGAAGTTATGGAAAAGGGCCGCAAGCTCTTCCCTAAAAATTTGCCATTGCTCTATGCCGAAATTAACCATTACTTAAGAAGTGGAAAATTTGTACAACTAGAGGACAAACTAAAGGGTGCCATCGATCAAGACCCGGACAACAAATCCCTTTACCTTACGCTTGGTAATGTATATGACAAGTTATACCAAACAGCTCTTGAGGAAAAAAATGAAGCCAATGCCGATAAAAATATGAAGCTAGCAGAAAATTACTACTCTCAGGCATTGGAAAAAGACCCGGAGTATTTTGATGCGATTTACAGCCTTGGAGCTTTGTTTTACAATAAAGCAGCCGAAAAATCAAAGCAAATGGTTCCTTTGGCCAATGATTTATCTAAAGCTGGTACTGCCAAATACAATAACCTGCGGGGAGAAATGAATGCCTTGTTTGATCAGGCATTACCGTACTTTAATAAAGCGGAAAAAATGAATCCCAATGATCGCAATACACTTATCGCCCTCAAGGAGATTTATGCCAAGAAAGATGATTTGGTAAAATCTGCTGAATATAAAAAGCGATTTGAAGCTTTGGGAAATAAATAATTCCACACGGTAACAATCAAAAAATTGAAAAAGCCTGTCTGAAAAATTTCGGACAGGCTTTTTTTATGACAATGTAAATTAAGGTCAAATTACAATATGGGGAGTTCGTCTTTGCGTTCAAGAATTTTTTTCAAAATCTGAACATCCGGATCTATTCCATCCGGCTCCTGCACATTTTCCTTTTTCAGAATTTCTTTTTTCTCAACCGGCGCAGCATAAGCTGGTGTGTGATTGATAAAAATATAAGAACCGAAACTGGCCAAAAAAAGAACGGCCAAAAAAAACGAACGAATAATACCAGGCTTCTTCATAAGTTGTTATCCATTTTAGTTTTTGGTTAAAGGGCTTCTCACGCATATATTTTTTTAACTAATTAGTCAAAAAAACTTGGATTTTACAAGCCGGGCGAGATTCCATACAAGATGCAATTTTTTTAACTTAAATGCCCGAAACTTATCCAAAATGTCCCAAAAAGACAATAAACATTCTAATATTAACGACAAAAGGAAATCAAATAGGTTGCACTCAACTACTCTTTTTTCCTAAAAAATTTCACCCTTGTTAAAATTTATACTCACAAGACGCATAAATTCAATGAAAGGTTACAAGAACTTTTATAATTTTACGTAATCTCTGCAAAGATAACGCCCGTACTGCATTTTGATACAGTTTTTAACAGGCATTAACCTAATATTTCCCAAAAAAAACCTCCTCTCCTTGCAAAATCAAATTATTACACTTAACTTAGTTTAAAATTTAAACTAAGTGATTTCTATTTTAAATAAAATCTATCAAACCAACCTGACCTTGCTGACGGATCTGTATCAGTTGACAATGGCCTACGGGTACTGGAAAAACGGAATGTCTGAAAAGCGAGCCGTCTTTCATTTATATTATAGAAAAAATCCATTTAAAGGAAACTATGCCATTGCTTGCGGCCTAGAGTTAGCCATTGGTTATTTGCAACAATTGCACTTTGATGAGGAGGCACTCTCCTACCTTCAGAGCTTGAAAGGAAATGATGAAAAACCGCTCTTTGAAGATGATTTTTTAAAATATTTAAAAGATTTTTCTTTCAAATGTGATGTCGAAGCCATCCCGGAAGGCACCGTCGTTTTTCCCAATGAACCACTGATGCGCATCTCCGGGCCCCTGCTTCAGGTCCAGCTCGTAGAAACCGCTCTTTTGACCATTATAAATTTTTCTACCCTGATCGCTACCAAGGCCAGCCGGATTCGTCAGGTGGCCGGGGAGGATTTGGTGTTAGAGTTTGGATTGAGAAGAGCACAAGGCATTGATGGCGGATTGTCGGCTAGCCGGGCAGCCTTTATTGGTGGATGTAATGCAACCAGCAATATACTTGCCGGACAATTGTTTGGCATCCCCGTAAAAGGAACTCATGCCCATAGTTGGGTGATGAGTCATTCTACAGAAATGGATTCTTTTCAATCTTATGCCGCTGCTATGCCCAATAATTGTATTTTTTTGGTAGATACTTACGATACCATAGAAGGCGTCAAAAATGCCATCCAAGTTGGGAATGAATTAAGAAAAAATGGATATGAAATGCTGGGCATACGCCTGGACTCCGGGGATTTGGCTGAGTTAAGCATTGCTGCAAGGAAATTGCTGGACGAAGCCGGTTTTGAAAAAGCGGCGATTGTAGCCAGTAATGATCTGGATGAGTATCGACTGAAAATGCTCAAGGAAAAAGGAGCAAAAATAACGGTGTGGGGTATTGGGACAAGATTGGCAACGGCTTATGACCAACCCGCTTTAGGTGGCGTTTATAAACTGGCGGCATTAGAAAATGATTCTGGTGGCTGGGATTACAAAGTCAAATTATCTGAGCAGGAAATAAAGGTTTCCAATCCGGGAATTCAACAGGTGCTGCGGGTTTGCAATGATAAAAGTTCTCCTATTATTGATTACATTTACGATGAAGAATTAGGATTGTCCAATAAGGATTTGGAAGGAGAAATTTTATTAGAACCCATTTTTAAAAATGGAAAACTAGTATACAATATTCCAAATATAAATAAAATTCAAAAACAAACTTTGAAACAACTTCAACGATTCACTCCGGAAGTTTTGGAAAAACACGAAGTTCATCTGGATGAAAAACTGGTAAAAATCAAAAGAGAAATCATTAATAAACACAAATAAAAAAATGCCCTATACTTACGAATATCCCCGTCCTTCTGTTACAGTAGATTGTGTGGTTTTTGGACTGGATGAGGATCAAATAAAGGTTTTACTGATAGAAAGAGGCCATCCGCCTTTTGAGGATATGTGGGCTTTGCCCGGAGGTTTTGTCGATATGGAGGAAGATTTAAAAACGGCGGCTTTGAGGGAGCTGGAAGAAGAAACAGGTGTAAAAGATTTATATATAGAACAATTATTTACTTTTGGAAACGTCGGGCGCGACCCCAGGGGGCGAGTGATTAGCATTGCCTATTATGCCCTGGTGAATTTATCCGAGCATCCGGCCAAGGCTGCTTCCGATGCAAAAAATGCAGATTGGTTTCCATTAAATGAACTGCCTGACCTGGCTTTTGATCATGCTAAAATTTTGGAAATGGCGCTTGACAGACTCAATGGGAAAGTGCGATACCAACCTATAGGATTTGAACTCTTACCATCCAGATTTACCTTGACACAACTACAAAAATTATATGAAACTATTTTAGGTATAAAAATCAATAAACGAAATTTTAGAACCAAAATAATGAAAATGGGTTTGTTGAATCAACTGGAACGCCAGGAAAACGTCCCCCACCGTCCGGCCTTTTTATATGAATTTGACAAGGAAAAATACAAGCAGTTGACCAAAAAAGGATTTTCATTTGAGCTAATTCCTTATCCAAATATTGAAAAGAAAAAAATAAAATAGTTTTTTATTCATCTAAAATACAACTCAAAAAGTGAAATACTATTTTTTCTTCTTTATTGTCTTATTTCAATCCTGCGCCACTTCCCCAGAAGAAGCAGCTACAAAAGTAATTCCTGTTTCTAAAGAAGAAAAAAATATAAGTTATTGGGGTTATATTAATAAAAACGGCCAGACTATTATACCCGCTCTTTATGAAGACGCCAGAAAATTTTCGGAGGGCGTGGCCGCTGTAAAGGAGAATGAGCTTTGGGGTTATATTGATACCCTGGGCAAGGAAATAATTCCGCCTCGTTATCACGGAGCCGGATATTTTAAAGATGGGCTAGCCATCGTTCAGAATGCCAATGGTCAAAAAGGAGTTTTAAAAAAAGACGGCACCTTTTTGCTGGAACCTCAGTACACCCATCTCGATAATTTCTCTGAAGGATTAGCTAAATTTGAAAAGAATACGTTTTTTGGCTATATCAATAAGCAGGGAGAAATTGCCATTCCCGCACAATTTGAAAAAGCTTGGAAATTTCAAAACGAAGCTGCAAAAGTCATATATAAAGGAAAAATGGGACTAATCGACAAGGAAGGAAATTTTATTATTAAAGCCGAATTCCAAAAATTGTATCCTTTCCAAAACGGAATGGCGCGAGTAAAAATCAATCAAAAATATGGCTTCCTCGACAAGCAGGGCGATATGGTCATAGAACCCAAATTTGCTTCCGCTCAGGATTTCAAAATGGGGGTAGCTCCGGCAAAGGAAAATGGATTTTTTGGCCTTATAAATAAAAAAGGCGTATTTATTTTTCCGCCAACCTACAGACAAATTTGGGACGCCGGAGAAAATCTCTGGGGCGTGGAACTGGATGGCAAATTTGGGTGTATTGATGAAAAAGGCCAAGTTGTGGTTCCGTTAAAGTACCAGCAGGTCTATAGTTTTCAGGAAGGAATTGCCGCGTATAAAAAGGGGGACCTATGGGGATATCTGGACAAAACCGGGCGTGAAATTACTAAACCGCTTTTTGGGTTGGCCTGGAATTTTTCGGAAGGATTGGCGCGGGTGGTGCATATCAATGGTTATGGTTTTATCAATAAAAAAGGACAACTCGTTTTTTCTATCCGACAAAAAGAGGTTCGTGATTTTGCAAACGGGCTGGCTCCTGCTATGATTGAAAAATAATATATAAAATGAAAGCATTAATTTTAGTGGATATTCAAAATGACTTTTGTCCGGGAGGCGCGCTTGCAGTGCAGGAAGGGGATCAGGTTGTTCCCGTAGCCAATAAAATGATGGAGCAATTTGATTTGATAGTGGCGACTCAGGATTGGCATCCGGCAGATCACGGAAGTTTTGCAGCCAATCACGAAGGCAAAACACCCGGAGAAATCATTGATCTAAACGGCTTACCTCAAATTCTTTGGCCGGTTCATTGTGTGCAGGAATCTGTGGGGGCAGCATTTGTTTCCGACTTAAATACAGATAAAATACATAAAATTTTTCCTAAGGGGACAGACAAAACCATCGACAGTTATAGTGGATTTTTTGACAATGGACATCGCAAGGCTACGGGGCTGGGAGATTATTTAAAAGAAAAAAACGTATCTGAAGTTTATGTAATGGGTTTGGCTACGGATTATTGTGTTAAATTTACAGCGTTGGATGCGATTGAGTTGGGGTTTTCTACTTTTTTGATTGAAGATGGTTGCAGAGGAGTAAATTTAAAAGAGGGAGATGTGGTCGCTGCGATTTTGGAAATGAAGGAAAAAGGCGTTCAGGTAATTCATTACACTGTGTAATAAATAATTTTGTAATTGTATCGCAGGCTTATTGGTTTTAAAA
>JAHDCK010000518.1 GCA_020629915.1 Saprospiraceae bacterium | reverse complement strand
CGATAAATAAAATTAGTATCTCCCACAGCCTCACCGAAAATTTGGGTCTGGGTTATAATCTTGGGTACAATTATTTTGGGGAAGGAAATGGGGACTTGACCTATACGCTCGCTCTGGCCGTTGGAATAAATGACAAAATAAGTGCTTACATAGAACCCTATGGAGCTGTTCAAAATCTACAGGATTTTATTATCAATGCCGACGCCGGATTCACCTACCTCGCCAAAGACAATCTTCAATTTGATTTATCTTTTGGGGCGGGATTAAATAACAGAATGAATTATATATCTTTAGGTTGTAGTTGGTTGATGGTAAATTCTTAGAATAAAATCCTACTCAAAAATATATGAAAAAACACCAATCTGATATCATCATCATTGGCGGAGGGCTGGCCGGAATTGTTGCAGCAATAGAATTTTTAAATATAGGTAAAAAGGTATTAATCCTGGATAGAGATGTGGAAAGTGAATTGGGCGGACTGGCGAAATGGGCGTTTGGAGGAATGTTTTTTGTAGATACGCCGCACCAGAGAAAGAACGGAATTCAGGATAGTATTGAGCAGGCGAAAAAAGATTGGTGGAGTTATGCCCAATTTGATGAAAAGGAATATTGGGGCCGGCAATGGGCCGAGCAATACCTGCACCTCTGCACAGACATGGGTTACAACTGGCTGCGCAAAAATGGCGTTCAATTTTTCCGGGCGATGAATTGGGCGGAGCGGGGTCTTAACGATGATGGCAATTCCGTGCCGCGCTTTCACATGGTCTGGGGAACGGGTTGGGAGTTAATTAAAATTTTAAAAAATAAATTATTATTTCATAAAAATAAAAAAAATCTAACCCTGCGATTTGAGCATCGGGTAATGGATCTTCAAGGAAACAACGAGGGCGTTTCCGGATGCCGGGGATACATAGAAAAATCAAATATTCCTTTTGAAGCCCTGGGAGAAAAAACAGTTGTCGCTACGGGCGGCATCAATGGCAGTATTGAAAAAGTCAGGGAAAACTGGTTTCAACCCTGGGGCTCGCCGCCGGAAACCATCCTCAATGGTGCCCATAAATTTGCCCTGGGCGACCTCCACGACGCCGCCGAAAAAGTCCGGGCCAACGTGGTCAACTTAGACAAGCAATGGAATTACGCAGCAGGGATCCGCCACTACAATCCCCGCAAAAAAGATCACGGCCTGAGCCTCGTTCCTTGCAAGACGGCTCTCTGGCTCAACTACGAAGGTAAACGAATGGGGCCTACTCCACTCATCACGTCTTATGACACCCGCTACCTCGTAGAACGGATTTGTCAGGAACCCAAAAAATATTCCTGGCAAGTTCTCAATAGAAAAATTGCCTACAAGGAATTTGCTATTTCCGGCTCGGAACACAATGCTGCTTTCCGCGATAAAAAACTTTTTTCTTTTATAAAAAATATTCTATTAGGTAATAAAAAATTAGTCCATAAAATATTAGATAATTGTGAAGATGTAATAGCCGCTCCTACGCTGGAAGAATTGGTGGATAAAATGAATGACTTGTGTGGCAACAAAGATGTTCAATTAAAATATGTAAAAGAAGCCATACAACAATACGATGCCGGAATTGAGAAAGGCAAACCCTACACCGACAAGCAGCATCAACTGATCCAAAAAGCCCGGCAGTTCCGGGGCGACCGAATGCGTACTTGCAATATGGCAAAAATTGGCGATCCTAAATCCGGACCGTTTATCGCAATCCGGGAATTTATTTTATCCCGTAAAAGTTTGGGTGGAATACAAACCAATCTGGATTGCGCCGTCCTCTCCCAACCAGATGTCAACGGAAACCAAACAGCTATCCCCGGCTTGTATGCCATTGGAGAAGCGGCTGGTTTTGGTGGTGGCGGGATGCACGGGCACCGCTCGCTGGAAGGAACTTTCCTTGGCAGTTGTGTCATTACCGGGCGAGTGGTTGCGAGATAATTTTCTTCTACCCTACCTTTAGCATAGACTTGCATTAGTGTATAACATATTTTTTAAACTTAAATAATTAATCACAGAACTTTCGTGCCGGGTAAACCGTAAGGTTTTCCTTGACAGTCATCGTCAGGTGGAACACCTGATACCAGCAACAAGCAGGCTTTATTTTCTTCAGTTAATTTTTTGACTGAAACTACACCCTTCAAGGTAATGTCATTGACATAAGGATGGCTGAAGCCTGTAATGGACAAATACAAGGTTCCAAAAATCCCTTACCACAAATTTTTTACTATTCACCGCATCCCTATTTCCAGTCACCGCATTCATTTGTTTTTTGCTTTCTGATGCCCCCATATTGGTATTGTACAAACGAGGAAACATATTTACTTC
>JAHDCK010000077.1 GCA_020629915.1 Saprospiraceae bacterium | reverse complement strand
GCAACTTCGGCCGGAAGAATTGGAAGCGGCTATTGACAATCAGGAAAGCCTGCGCATTATTTTCCCGAAATCCCAAAAAAGCCTATTGGATTCAAAAGAATCCATTACCGTGTATGCCGTGCAAACGGATGACCGGGAACTACTGGCACTGGAAGACAGTTTATTTGAAGAACAATATTCTAAATATGTTTTTCTGCCATTCATGGCATTCACATTTGCGGCTCTCGCCGGGTTTGGATTCTGGTATGGAAACACCCGTGCGCCGGATGGAGAATTGCGATATGCCAAGTTGGGCAAAAGCCTGGGGATTTTTTCGGACAAAAATTCAATTTAGGAAGTTACGAGTAGTCAATTTAACTCAACAAATAGATTTTGGATATTGCGAGGCATTCTAGTAAAGGTTTTCATCAGGCGAGACGCCTGACGAGGCGTTTTTAGCCTTGTCAGGCGTCTCGCCTGACAAGAAACACCGAGCTAGAATGATAAATTATACCTCCGAAAATTATAGTCAATTTAAACCGCCAAATTTTTAAAAACCAAAAAAGATTTGTCATTCCTCACTTCGTTCGAGATGACAAATTATTATGCTGTTTATTTTGAGTATTTTCTTAAGCAGCTAATCATAAATCTCATCAATTACATCCTGATATTTTTCTAATATAACACGCCGTTTGAGTTTCATCGTAGGCGTTAGTTCACCTGTAGAAACATCCCAGGAATTGGGCAGTAAGGCAAACTTCTTGATTTGTTCTATTTTACTAAAATTGGGATTGAAGGATTTCATAATGCGATCGTATTCTGCCAGTACTTTATCCTCCTGAATCACTTCTCCCAGGTTGGTAAAATTCACTCCATTGGACTTGCACCAATCTTTGAGTGCCTCCTCAGCCGGAACGATCAGCGCCGAAACAAATTTCTGTTTTTCACCCACCACCATCATCTGCTCTATCAGAAAAGACTCTTTAAATTTGTTTTCAATCGGCGCAGGCGCAACGTATTTCCCACCAGAAGTTTTGAGCAATTCTTTTTTTCTATCTGTAATTTTTAAAAACTGTTGTCCATTTGCTCCCTCGACAAACTTTCCGACATCCCCGGTTTTAAACCAACCATCTGCGGTCATCACCTCCGCTGTTTTTTCCGGTTTGTTATAATAGCCCTGCATGATGTTTGGCCCCTTGGCCAGAATTTCACCCTCGCCTTCCCGGTAACTTCCATCCGAACTATCAATTTTTAAGGTTACACCATCTATAACCAGTCCGACGGTTCCCAGCAATGCACCACCTTTTTTAAACGTATTCACAGTCAGTACCGGAGACGTTTCCGAAAGGCCGTACCCTTCCCGAATGGGAATCCCCGCTGCGGAAAAAACTTTGGCCATCTTCCTCGGACAAGCAGCAGCTCCGGTCACTATCCCTTTGACATTACCGCCAAGCGCAGCGCGCCATTGCTTGAACACCAAATCGGCTGCTTTCATTTTCAACCCACCGAACAAACCAGAAACGAGGGGTTTGTCGTATTCGTAACTATCCGTCAGGCTCAACGCCCAGAAAAATAACCGCTTGGTAATTCCCGACAGGCCGAGACCCTTGTTGTAAATTTTTTCATATACTTTTTCTAATAATCTGGGAACCGTTGTAAAAAAGTGAGGCTGGACTTCGTTCAAGGCGGCGGACAATTTTACAGAATCCGTGCTTGTATAAGCAATATTAACACCCATTGCGATATAGGCATAGGAAACCATTCGCTCAAAGACATGACACAAAGGCAAAAAACTCACGGCCTTATCTCCTGCTACGAGTGGGAGCAGCGGCATGACCGCTTTGACATTACTAACCAAATTATTATGAGAAAGCATGACGCCTTTGGGGTGCCCGGTTGTTCCGGAGGTATAAATTAAGGTAGCCAGATCATCTGGTTGGATGCTTTCCCTAAGAGCTTCTACTTCTTTGAGTGATCCACCAGAAAGTATCTTCTGCCAATTGTCCGCTCCTGCAATTTCATCTAGTGTATAAATGGCTTGAAGGGATGGTGTTTTTTCTTTGGCGGCTTTGGCTTTTTGCAAAACTCCGGCGTCACTAACAAAGGCGAGTTTCACTCCGGCATCATTAAATATGTATTCATACTCTCCTGCGCTAATGGTTGGGTAAACCGGGACATTGACCACGCCGATTTGCTGCATACCTACATCGAGGATATTCCACTCCGGGCGGTTTGTGGTAGAAATGACAGCAACCTTATCGCCTTTTTTTAAGCCCATTTTCAGCAAACCGATACTGACATTATTCGCCAGATCGATTATTTCCTGAGTGCTGTAAAAAGTCCATTCTCCGCTTCGCTTATCTCCTATCGCATTTTCCTGGGGGTAATTTGTATTTTGATATTGAATAATTTCAAATAAGCGGGTAAAATTCATTTTATAAGGAGTTTTAATTTATATAAAATTTATTTATCCAAAACTCATTGCCTTTTTGAACCTGACAAAGGTAAACACCGGAAGGTAAAGTTGAAATATTGGTTCGCAGTTCCTGTGTAAAACCTTGAACGAATAATTTTTGCCCGGTCATATTAAAGAGGGTCATTATTTTTTCGCCTTCGTTACTTCCTTTTTGTTTTAAATATAAAAAATTATCTGTTACAATAAAATTAAAATCCGTTTTTAATTCTTCTGTTGGGTTTAGCAGACAGTCCACCGGCCCAACCTCCTTCCAATCTGAACAGGCAGGATAATCCACATCAGATATAACAAACTCGTATATTGTATTATTGTCACCAGGAAAAGGCCCAAGGGTCAACTCCGTAAAATCATAATCAAAAGTTCCATAATTATTGCCATTGCCCTGAATGGTAAATCCTCCGTTTCCATTGTTAATGACTTCAAACTCAACATCTATCATAAATTGATTATCCTCACAAGGATGTGGATCAATTTTTAATCCTTGTATTTCACAATTAAACCCGCTACAATCCGGTGCAGCGAAAGTAAACGTCACGCAGCAATTTGGATTATCGTTTTCACAAATTGTCAGAATATCAAAATCCTGGCCACTCGCTGGGAAGTGATTTATCGTGACGGGTAAATCTGTAAAAAGATAATAATCAATCAGCCCGCCATTCTCATCAAACACTTCAAAATAATCATTCGTCATATTTGAATAATCAAAATCCAACTCGATTCCATACGTTCCATCCGGATTGCAACCCAAGGTATCGACGTGGATATTTGTAAAATCACAAGGAGGCGTATTGCTACAATCTATCGGCCCGATGGTCGTCCACTCCGAGCAGTTTGGATCGTCATTATCCGTTACCACAAACTCATAAACCGTCGTCCCGTCTCCCACGAATGGTCCCAATGTTATATATAAATCTGAATAATTAAACGTCCCGTAATTATTCCCATTTCCTTGTACCGTAAAACCAGAACTGCCCACATTATCATAATTAAAATCTAAATCCACATAAAATATTCCGTTTGGTGTACAGGGGTGTGCTTCTACGATTAAATCATATATATGACAATTTCCTCCACTATTACAATCCGGTGCAGCGAAAGTAAACGTCACGCAGCAATTTGGATTATCGTTTTCACAAATTGTCAGAATATCAAAATCCTGGCCACTCGCTGGGAAGTGATTTATCGTGACGGGTAAATCTGTAAAAAGATAATAATCAATCAGCCCGCCATTCTCATCAAACACTTCAAAATAATCATTCGTCATATTTGAATAATCAAAATCCAACTCGATTCCATACGTTCCATCCGGATTGCAACCCAAGGTATCGACGTGGATATTTGTAAAATCACAAGGAGGCGTATTGCTACAATCTATCGGCCCGATGGTCGTCCACTCCGAGCAGTTTGGATCGTCATTATCCGTTACCACAAACTCATAAACCGTCGTCCCGTCTCCCACGAATGGTCCCAATGTTATATATAAATCTGAATAATTAAACGTCCCGTAATTATTCCCATTTCCTTGTACCGTAAAACCAGAACTGCCCACATTATCATAATTAAAATCTAAATCCACATAAAATATTCCGTTTGGTGTGCAAGCATGGGCTTCTACAATCAGGTTATCAATGGTACATTGTCCATGAACAAAATATAAACCGGAAAAGAAAAATAGAAGGGAGAGGCAGAGCTGTTTCATTGGTTTGAATTTTAAATTGGATATAAATTTAACAAAAGCATTAATATTTATTCTTATCCAAACCAAAATTTGCAGGTCGAAACTTGCTGTTAGAACGATTTACTCATTTAACCACGTTTGCCATTCTCCTCGCTGAGTTGGCATTCTATTGTTTTTATTTAAAATATGTAAAAATTTTCTCCTTGGAATCCCTACCGCTCCAAGACTTACAAGGTGGTCAGTGCGCATTTGACAATCAATAAGCCAAAAGCCTTTTTCCTGCAATTTTTTGGCAAGCGTAATGAAGCCCGTTTTAGAGGCATTACTCACATTAGAAAACATAGATTCCCCGAAGAAACACTTCCCAAGAGTAACGCCATATAATCCGCCGACGAGTTTTCCTTCCTGCCAAACCTCAACCGAATGGGCATAACCCAAATGGTGGAGTTCGGTATAAGCCTCGATAAATTCTTCCGTCACCCAGGTACCGCCGGATTGCTTGTTGCGCCTGGCATCCCGGCAACCTTCCATGACGGCTATAAAATCCTGATCAAAAGTAACCTCAAACATTCCCCGGCGAAGGACTTGCTTCATGCTTTTAGAAACTTTGACATCCTCCGGGAAAACGACATAACGCGGATCGGGCGACCACCAGAGAATAGGATCATCTTCGTTGTACCAGGGGAAAATGCCTTGCTGATAAGCAACCAGCAAACGCTCCACGCTCAGGTCTCCCCCAACGGCCAGCAACCCATCGGAGTTGGCATAACCCGGATGGGGAAATTCAAGTGTTTCATTGAGCCAGAAAATGGACATAGCGAGGAACAAATTCACAAAAAAAGTCTTTCAAACCAGAGGCTTGAAAGACTTTTTCTTATATTAAAATAATTTCAATCTTCTATTTCTGCTGAGATACCTCTGTCGAGCAATCCTTCACACATGGGCCGCAGGACATTTTTTGCCGCAGACTTTACAGTTGCCTTTCCTTTGAAATGCACGATCAAGGATAACTGTTCCGCCTGTTGGCTGGAATGTTTGCAGATTTCCATGAACGCCTTGATCACCCAATCGAATGTATTAACATCGTCATTATAAACGACCAAATGAGAATTATCATCAACATCTTCTTCGAGGAGGACATCAACAATAACTTCTTCCCGTTCTTGTGTTTTTTCAAATAGAATCATACCTCAGTAGCTTAAGTTCACTTCACTAAGATAACTAATTTAATTGAGATAAAGTTTCTTTTACGGCAGAAAAATCAGGCAAATCTCCTGCGGATTCCAGAACTTCGGCATAGCGAATAACGCCTTCTTTATCAATAACAAATGCCGAGCGTTTTGAAACTTTTTTCATGCCCAGGACGAAATCGTCATATAATGCGCCGTAGGCTTCGGATGCCGTTGTATTAAAATCAGAAAGCAAAGGGAAATTGAGATTTTGTTCTGCTTTGAATTTTTCTAAAGTAAAAAGAGAATCCACAGATACAGCCAGGATATTCGCATCCAGATTTTGATAGGAAGCAATATCATCTCTCATCGTGCATAATTCTTCTGTGCACACACCTGTAAAAGCCAAAGGGAAAAATAATAGCACAACATTTTTACCTTTGTACTCGCTTAATGAAACTTCTTTTTTTTCTGTATTAAAAAGAGTGAAATCGGGTGCTTTGTCGCCAGTGTTTAAAGCCATAATTTTAAATATATTTTATTTTAAAAAAATCATTGATTTGTTTCAAAGATAAACCAAAGAAATCATAACACCAATTACATGACGCCGGTTCAAAAAGCCTATTTACAATTACACATTGCCGTAGTTTTGTTTGGGTTCACCGCCATCCTCGGCAGGCTCATCGAGCTCTCGGAAATGTCCATCGTCTGGTGGCGGTTGTTGCTGACTTGTATCAGCTTGATTTTCTTTGCCGGTTTTATTAAAAATATTAAAGCCATTCCCGGAAAAGGACTTTGGCAGTTGGCTGGCATCGGGTGGATTGTCACCTTGCACTGGGTATTTTTTTATGGTTCTATAAAATACTCGAATGTATCCGTGGCATTAGTATGTCTGGCGACTACTTCATTTTTTACTTCTGTACTAGAACCCCTTCTCCTGAGAAAACCATTTAAATGGCATGAAACGGCACTGGGCATTTTAGTAATTCCCGGGATGTATTTAATTGTAGAAAGCATCGAAGCAAAAATGTATACGGGTGTCTGGATGGCTTTGGTCTCGGCTTTCCTTGCGGCGATTTTTGCCATCGCTAATAAGAAAATGGTGGACCGCTACGATCCCAATAGCATTACTTTTGTAGAATTAGGCAGCGGATGGATTTTGCTTTGTTTGTTGTTTCCTTTTTACCAGCAATTTTTCCCGGAGGCTACACTCCTGCCAACAATAATGGATTTTATATATTTAATAATTTTAGCTTTATTTTGCACTACGCTGGCTTATGTGCTTTCGCTAAAAGCATTGAAATACATTTCTGCCTTTACGGCTAACATCACGATCAACCTGGAACCCATTTACGGAATTTTGTTGGCGATTTGGATTTTTGCAGAGAACAAAGAATTGAATACTACTTTTTATTACGGGGTTTTAATAATTTTAGGAGCCGTATTTTTGCATCCCGTTATTTCTAAAATAATGGCCAGAAAATAATTTATGAAGAATTTTCAACTTACGCCAGATAAGGTAAAAGATTATATAGAGGAACACAGTACACCTCCTGGTGAATTATTGCATCAACTGGAAAGATATACGTTTTTAAATACTTTATCTCCGGTGATGATCTCCGGAAATTTCCAGGGGCAACTGCTAAAAATGTTCAGTCAGATGATCCGCCCGGAGCGCGTTTTGGAAGTGGGTACTTTTACCGGATATTCAGCTATTTGCCTGGCAGCAGGAATAAAAGAGGGAGGAACATTGGATACGATTGAAGCGAATCCTGAAATGGAATCCATTATTTTAAAATATGTAAAACAGGCAAGTATCCAGAATATTGTAAACTTACATATTGGTGACGCCCTGGATATTTTACCTGGACTAGCAGGCCCATACGACCTCGTTTTTCTGGATGCCAACAAGGAACAGTACTGCGATTATTATGATATAATTTTCCCTAAGGTAAAATCCGGTGGTTTTATTTTAGCGGATAATGTCTTGTGGTACGGTCGGGTACTGGCAGAAAAAATGCGCCGGGATGCGGAGGAAGTGGATCGGTTTAATAAAAAAATACAAGCAGATGATAGGGTAGAAAATTTAATGCTTCCGATTATCGACGGTATTTCTATTATACGTAAAAAATAATTATTTCAAGCTAAATGGGAAGGAGAAAAAGAATCAGAACAGTCGATCAGGTCATGATCCACGGGATGGCGGACAAGGGCTATGCTGTAGGAAAATGCCCGGAGGGAAGAGTCGTTTTTGTAGCGGGTGTCGTCCCTGGCGATCTGGTAGATGTTTTTATAAAAAAGAAAACGAAAGGCGTGCTCTGGGGAGAACCCACTCGCTTTCTGGCCGTTTCTGCTACACGGGCACAACCCTTTTGCTCCCACTTCGGTGTTTGCGGCGGCTGCAAATGGCAACACCTCGATTATGCCGATCAACTCCAACACAAAAGCGAGGTGGTGGAAAATGCCATGAAACGCATTGCGAAAGTTGATATAGAAAAAGTTTATCCCATCCTCGGCTCAAAACACACTTTTTTTTATAGAAATAAAATGGAATACAGTTTTTCCAACAAGCGATGGCTCACGCAGGAAGAAGTGGACAGTGGAGAAGATTTTGCCAATCGGGACTCCCTGGGCTTTCATCGCCCCGGAGCTTTTGACAAAATTGTGGACATCGAAAAATGCTGGCTCCAACGCGACCCCGGCAATCGCATCCGAAACCGAATCCGGGAATTTGCTTTAGAAAACAAATATGATTTTTTTGACATCCGAAATCAATCTGGCTTTCTGAGGGACTTAATTATTCGCACACCCATGACAGGCGAACTCATGGTCATCCTTGGCCTTTTTCATGAGGACAAGGAAAAACGGGAAGCCATCCTCAATATGCTCAAAGTAGAATTTCCCGAAATCACTTCCCTGAATTATGTCATTAATCCCAAAGCCAACAATACTATTTTTGATTTAAATATAATTAATTATTCCGGGCGACCTTATGTTTTGGAACAACTCCGAAATCTAAAATTTAAAATCGGCCCCAAATCTTTTTTCCAAACGAATCCCAGACAAGCCGTCGCACTTTATGACACCATCGTGGATTTTGCCGACCTAAAAGGCACAGAAAACGTATATGACTTATACACGGGTGTAGGAAGTATTGGATTGTATCTTGCTAAAAACTGCAAGCAGGTGGTCGGCATCGAAGAAGTGGAATTGGCTATTGAGGACGCCAAAGAAAATGCTGATTTAAATCATATTAAAAATTGCATTTTCTATGCCGGAGATGTGAAAGATATTCTATCCGATAATTTTATAAAAAAACACGATACCCCTGATTTGGTCATCACCGATCCGCCTCGCGCCGGCATGCACCCCAAAGTCGTGGATATTTTATTAGAACTCAAAGCCCCAAGAATGGTTTATGTCAGTTGCAATCCGGCGACTCAGGCCAGGGACTTATTTTTACTAAAAGAAATATACGATGTAAAAAAATCCAGAGCTGTTGACATGTTTCCCCATACGCACCATATTGAGAATGTTGTTCTACTTGAACTAAAAGACGGTTAAATGGCACTTATTTTGGGTATAAAATCTTAAATTCGCTACTATGGATGAAAAAGGTAAAGATTACCAACAACTGGAAAAAGAACTTGCTCCCCAAATTCCCCTGTTGGAAAAAGCAGCAGACACGGTTTTGGTTCAGGACGTTTCCCAATTCCCCATTTTCATCGTACATCAAAGCGAAATCGATCTGGGCATTCCTCTTATCAATCACCTGGAAACAACCAGCCTTTGGTCTGTCAATATTTCCACAATGGAAGAAATGATGGCCAAGCAGGTTATCGGAGCTGATAAAGTAGAAAACTTTAAATCTATTTATAAAAACCCGGGACAATATTTTTGTCTCTTTGCTATTATGGAAGCTGGCGCAACTTTTATTTTTTTACCTCGTAAAAAAGAAAACGTCGTGACGGAGTAATGTGAACCTGTTTTCATATTGCCCTATGTATTCCATAAAACTAAAGTTCCGCTATGCAATCGGAAAAAGCTAAATTATCATACGATCTGGACATTGAATCCGCTCACAAAGTCTTACTCATAGAAGACAACATTGGTGATGCGCGTTTAGTAGAACTCCTCCTGGGAGAATCTGAACTCATTGATTGTGAGATCGTCAACAAAACTACCCTCGAAGAAGGACTCAAATCCTTATCCGAAGATGTTTATTCAGTTGTCCTTCTGGATTTATCCCTTCCGGACAGCCGGGGATTTGAAACCCTCGAAAAATTACTGCAATCCTATCCCGAAGCCAATGTCATCGTCCTAACGGGTCTCGCAGATAAAACAATGGGTATCAAAGCCGTACAGGCGGGTGCCCAGGACTTTTTGATCAAGGGCGCATTTGACTCTGGCCTGCTGGCAAAGTCCCTTCGTTATTCCATTGAAAGAAGTACGGTTTTACAAAGACTGGAAGAAGCCCAGCGCACCGCTCATATTGGCAACTGGGAATATAAATTTAACGGGGAACAACTCAAAGGCTCGGATGAGGTCTATAGAATTTTGGGATTCGTTCCCAGAACAGAAGTAACCCTTGAAATGGTCGCCAGCCAAATTAGCCCGGAGGATGTACAGGAAATAAAGCAAAAAGCCCTTTCTGCCAAATCCGGAGAAGTTTTTAGCCGGGACATTCGCCTGACGCGTTCTTCCGGTGAAATCCGACACGTTTATGTGCAGGGACAGGCTATTTTTAATAGAAATGAAATTGTTGGTTTAAAAGGTATCGTTCAGGATATTACCCAAAGAAAAGAAGCTGCTCTTTCTGCTTCGAAAAACCAGGAGCGATATCAGGCCGTTTTTACCCAATCCAATGATGCTATCTACATCGCTACGCCCGAAGGACAATTTATTGACTTTAATCAGGCAACGGAAAAACTGTTTGGCTACGAACGTAAGGAATTAGAAGGCATGGATGTCCGCCAGTTTTTTGCGGGAGAAGAAGGGAAAAAAGTAGTCGAACAATTACAGCGTCATTCTAATATAAAGGATTTTGAAATAAATATAAAAAGAAAAGATGGCGAAGTGCGTTACTGTGAGCTAACGGCCAGCCGCCTGAATACAACCGCCGGGGAAGTAGATGGTTATCATGCCATACTCCGGGATATTACAGAAAGAAAACTAACCGAGGATCTCAAAAGAGCGAAAGATCTCGCCGAGCGTTCCGCCAAAATGAAGGAGGAATTTCTGGCCAGAGTAACCCATGATATGCGGACACCGATGAACTCTATCATGGGATTCGCCAACCTGACGCTAGGCACGGAACTCAACGAGGAACAACTCAACTACGTCAGCACCATCAAGCACACTTCAGAAATTCTTTTGGCTATCATTCAGGATATTCTGGATTTTTCCAAGTTAGAATTTGGTGAAGTAGAATTTGATAAAGAAAAAATTGATCTAAATGAATTGCTCCAAAACCTCGCAGCAATGTTCCGGGGACATACGGAGGAAAAAGGACTGGAATTCAAACTGGACATAGGAAAAAATGTGCATCTGCATCTCCTGGGAGACGAACGAAGGCTGAATCAGATTTTGATCAACCTTCTCGGTAATGCCATGAAATTTACGGAACATGGTTTTATAAAAATCAATGTTAGAAATATAAAAGACGACGAGCAAAAAACCCGCCTGCAATTTCAGGTAGAAGATACGGGGATTGGAATACCAGACGATAAACTCGATGTTATCTTTTCCAGTTTTACAAAAATCCGCCACAAGAATAAAATTTATGAAGGAACTGGCCTTGGGCTTTCCATTGTAAAACGGGTACTCGATTTACAAAATGGTACGATCTCTGTGGCGAGTGCCGTAGGGAAAGGTTCTGTTTTTACTTTTGAGTTGGAATTTGAAAAAGATCTCTCCGGCCAAAAAGCAAACACGGACGAAAGCGAACCTGATAATCTGCCCAATCGCCCCATCAGCATTTTGCTTGCTGAAGATCTCAAGCTCAATCAAATCGTCGCTAAAAAAACAATAGAAAAAAAATACCCGGAAGTCGAACTGGTCATCGCAGAAAATGGAAAAATTGCCATCGACCTTTTGAAAGAACGGGATTTTGATCTTATATTAATGGATATTATGATGCCGGTGATGGACGGTTATGAAGCTTCGGAATATATCCGCCAAAATATGCCCTCCAAGGCAACTATGCCCATTCTGGCCATGACGGCTCATGCCCATATCGCTGAAGACAAACAATATCTTCGATACGGCATGAACGATTTTGTCCTAAAACCCTTTAAACCAAAACAGCTCTATTCTAAAATTGCAGAATACATAAATAAAAAAGACAACGGTGATATGAATCCACAAGAAACTACCCCAACAGGAGCTCCGGCTTACCAACACATAGATCTAAGTTATATGGATTTAATGTCTGACGGCGATCCGGACATGAAAAAAACCATGCTCGAAATGCTCTTCGATGAGCCTATAGCTGAAATGCACAAAATGAAAGAGCTGGAAGAACAAAAGGACTGGACAGAACTCAAGGCCGTCAGCCACAAGATGAAATCCACGCTCTCATTTGTAGGAAATGAACTACTGACCAACACCAATAAAAAAATTGAGCAAATCGCCATCTCCCAGGAAAATACCGGCGAGCTTCCACAGCTTATTGCTACACTAACGGATAATTTCTCCAAGGCACTGGAAGAATTGCGGCAGGAGCATGGAAGATTATAAATTTTGGTTCTTTTATAAAATTCTAAAAACCTAATCCTCCATTCCGTTGTTGCATAGGGAGTGATTAATCCAATATCCTAATGCAAAAACTGCCCTGGCTCCTGAAAATGGCCTGGCGCGATAGCCGCCGAGGTCGTTCCCGTTTATTTTTATTCATCTCTTCCATTATTTTGGGAATTGCTGCGCTCGTAGCTATCAACTCTTTTAATTATAATTTAAAAAACGATATAGAAAATCAGGCACAATCCCTCTTGGGAGCAGATTTGTCTATCGAAGGAAATCATCACATGCCCGATTCCCTGAATGAATTGCTGGATGAAGTCATGGAAGAAAACTCCACCGAGGTAAGTTTTAGCTCGATGGTTTTGTTTCCAAAAAACGGCGGCACCCGCCTGTCCAGAATCCGGGCGATGGAAGGTTCCTATCCCTACTACGGAAAATTCAACACCGCACCAGAAGGCATTTGGCAGACCTTCCAAAACGGTCGGCAAGCCATCATCGACAAAACCCTTGCCATCCAATACGACATCCAACCAGGAGATTCTGTTCGGGTTGGAGATATTGGTTTTGAAGTCATCGGCCAAATGAATACTTCTACCGGGCAGGCTGGTTTTGCTTCTGCTGTTGCGCCCTCCGTTTATATTCCAAAAAAATATTTGCCCCAAACCAATCTCATTCAAATGGGCAGCCGGGTGGATTATTTATTTTATTATAAAATAAAAGACAAGGAGAAACTGGAGCCATTTATCGAAGCAGAAAAAGAAAAATTTGATGCTGCTCGCTTTTTTCTCACTACGGTAGAACGTCGCAAACGCTCCCTCGGAAAAGCTTTTGGCAATATGAATATTTTCCTGAACATGGTGGGTTTTATCGCCTTGCTCCTGGGGTGTATTGGGGTTGCGGGTTCGGTGCATGTTTATATAAAAGACAAACTCAATACGGTGGCCATCCTCCGTTGCCTGGGCGTTAGTGGACGACAAGCTTTTCTAATTTATTTATTTCAAATATTAACAATGGGGCTGCTTGGGGCTTTCCTCGGTGTTGTTCTGGGTTCCGGTATACAGGTTTTACTACCGATGGTGTTGCAGGATTTTCTTCCGATAGAAAATGTCAGTCGGGACATCGCCTGGGAATACGTTTTTCAGGGCATGTTTATTGGCGTGAGCATCGCCGTTTTATTTGCCTTGCTTCCCCTGCTGGATATTCGCCGCACTTCTCCGTTGCGTACACTTCGTTCTACCATAGAAAACCTTCCCGCTGATCCGCTTCGCTGGTTGGTTTATGGTTTAATTGGGTTATTTGTATTTGGATTTGCCTGGTTGCTGACCCGGACATTTATAGAAGCCTTTGTTTTTTCGTTGGCCATTGGGTTTGCTTTTTTGCTGCTCACCGCATTAGCGAAGCTCGTTATGTTTCTCGTAAAACGCTTCTTCCCGACGGGTCAAAGTTATACCGTCCGTCAGGCTGTCGCCAATCTCTACCGTCCCAATAACCAAACGCTCGTACTCATCGTTACTATTGGTCTGGGCACGACGCTCATTTCCATGCTTTTCTTCACGCAGGACATTTTATTAAATCAGGTAGAATTGTCGAGCATTGGCAGTCAGCCAAACATGATTTTATTTGATATACAACCTTCCCAAAAAGAAGGCGTAGCCGATTTGGCTGAAGAGTTTGAAATGCCGGTCATCCAGCAAGTGCCCATCGTCACCATGCGTTTGGAATCCATCAATGGAGAAAATAAAAAAACCTACCTCGCAGATACGGTTCGGGATGCCTCCCGCTGGGTATTTGATCGGGAATATCGGGTGACTTACCGAGACACCCTAATTGATACCGAGGAAATCATCAAAGGCGAATGGCATGGTGACCTGACCGATCCCGACAACCGCATTCCTATTTCCTTGTCGGACAGAATATTGGATGACTTGCAGGTGGATTTGGGCGATGAGATGACCTTTAATGTACAAGGCATTCCCCTGACGACTTACGTGAGCAGCATCCGTAAGGTGGATTTCCGTCGGGTGCAAACCAATTTTTTTGTGGTATTCCCGACGGGGGTTTTGGAAAAGGCTCCGCAGTTTCACGTCCTTGTGACAAGAACGCCCTCCGAGGAAGAGTCTGCTAAGTTCCAGCAATCTCTGGTTACGGATTTTCCAAATGTATCAGCTATAGATTTGACTTTGATTTTAAAAACAGCAGAAGACTTATTAAATAAAGTTTCATTTGTTATTCAGTTTATGGCCTTGTTTAGTATTCTGACGGGATTACTGGTTTTGATTAGTTCGGTCGTCATCAGCAAATTTCAACGTATCAAAGAAAGTGTTTTGCTGCGAACGCTTGGAGCCAGCAAGAACCAAATCCGGCGCATTGCCTTTATGGAATACCTTATTCTGGGAAGTTTAGCGACCCTTACGGGAATAATACTCGCCTTGATTGGCAGTTACCTCCTGGCCGTCTGGCAATTTGAATTGATCTTCATTCCGAGCTTTTGGCCTTCTTTTATTGTTTTTATTTCTATAACAATTTTGACCATTCTTATTGGATTATTCAACCTAAGAGATATTTTAAATAAACCTCCACTCGAAGTTTTGCGGACGGAAGTTTAATACAATCCTGTAAACCTATTTCTAATTTGTATCGCAGGCTTTAGCCTCCTTTGTACGCAGTGGCAGACTAAGCAGGTAATCAAATTAAACCGCATAATAAGGTTTTGAAAAATT
>JAHDCK010000076.1 GCA_020629915.1 Saprospiraceae bacterium | reverse complement strand
GGCGATGACCAAATACCACTCGCATTTTTCTCATGGAACCAACGGGTATTTGGGATTCAACGATAGCTTCCATTGACACCTTAACCAATGATACCCTTTGGAATGTTTTTGAGGTAGCGGAACCTTTCGAAATGGGGCGCGTGATTACGCCTTATGGTGGTTACATGGCCAACAACACCAATGGCTTTAATAATGACTGGAATCATACCCACGTTTTTGATGTTACCGATTATGCCCCCTTGCTCAAAGGTCAAAAAACCGTCCGGGCATTTTATGACGGTTGGTCGAGCGGGTTTAGTGCGACGGTTTGGTTTGAATTTATAGAAGGCACACCACCAAGAGATGTCATAAAGGTAGAACACGTTTATCGCGGTGGATGTGGTTATGCTAACTCTGCGGATTTTGAGGCCAATTGCCTTCCGGCAAAAAATATTACTCTGGGAGCCGATGCTCAAAATTCAAAGTTGCGGGTTATTACCTCCGGGCATGGTTTTGATAATAATGTCAATTGCGCAGAATTTTGTATAAGAGATTATTTTATAGATATAAACGGAACGAATCAATTTAATGTCGAAATGTGGCGAGGGGATTGTGGATGGAATCCAATTTTCCCCCAAGGAGGAACCTGGGTATTGAATCGGGCGGATTGGTGTCCGGGTGAAAGGGTTGGACGGCACGAACATGAACTGACAGGCTTGGTAAGTCCGGGAGAGACTTTTGAGTTGGATATGTCCGTAGAAAATTACAATTGGTCTGGTACACAATCACCTTATTATATATATGATGTTGCTCTAATTAGTTACGGCGCGCCAAATTTTTCTAATGATGGTGAAATTACAGATATAATAAAACCAAGTACAAGAGATGACTACAGCCGCTTCAATCCGGTTTGTGGAGAGCCAATAGTTGAAGTACGCAATAATGGAACCCAGACCATTACTCAGGCTTTGATCGAATTTGGGGTAGAGGGTGGAACTCCTTGTCAATATGAATATAACGGCTGGATTGATCCAACTAAAACGGATAAAATTACGCTTCCGGTTCCTAGCTGGGATAATTGGGATGCAGCTGATCCTCACTTCTATGCCAAAATTCTGGAGATTAATGGAGTAGAAGATGATTATGATTTGAACAATACTTATCGGGTTCCTTTGGTTTTACCGCCGGTTTTTCCGAGTGATGCCATTCTTCAGTTTAAATGTAATACAGCTTGCAATTCCGATAATTCATTCACTGTCACCAATAACAGCACAGGAGAAAAAGTCATCAATCAGTTTTTGGGTTCATTGATAGATAATTTTGATATAAATATTCCGCTTAATTTGCCACCGGGTTGTTACACCCTCGAAGTAAAGGATTTTGCCAATAATGGTTTGGCTTATTGGGACAACCCTGATGGAGTTGGGTTTGTTCGGTTTAAATATGCCAACGGAGCCACACTTCAAAATTTCAATTCCAACTTTGGAAGAGGTTTGTGGTTTGATTTTGTAATTGGTGGGCCGGATGAAATTCCTTCTTCAGGTTCCTGCGATATAAGTTCCACTGAAAATATAGATAATTCATATCAGATGTCTTTATATCCAAACCCAACTAAAGGCATTTTAAATTTAGAATACATCGGAAATGATAATATAAAATTAATTGAATTGTATAATGTCATGGGTGAAAAAATTCAGGAGATTTCCGAAGGAAATGTTTCTCCAAAAATGGAACTGGATTTAAGTGCGTATACAAATGGTTTATATTTTATAAAAATTAAAACAGATAAAGGATTAATAACAAAAGAAGTGGTTCTAACAAAGTAAGTATAATAGAATTTATTAATATTAAAAAGTGTCCGGTGTCTTCACCGGACACTTTTTCTTTCCTCCTTCAGCCAATCAAAACAAAATGAACAAAACCATAATTTTACATATAGGAATAATATTTTTGCTAGTTCTTCTCACAGGTTGTTCCCCCGAAAAAAAAGCGGAACCTTATCTCATTCAAAAAGATGCAACTGCAGAAAACGCTATGGTGGTCTCTGCTCACCCAATGGCGACAAAAGCCGGATTGGAAATCCTTAAAAAAGGAGGAAATGCTATCGATGCAGCTATTGCAACGGAGCTTGCTCTAGCAGTTGTTTATCAAAGAGCCGGGAATATCGGGGGCGGTGGATTTATGGTCATTCGCATGAAAGATGGCGAACTCAACACCCTTGACTTTAGGGAAAAAGCGCCGCTGGCAGCCACTAAAGATATGTATCTGGACGAAAATGGAGATGTGGTGAAAAACCTCAGTAAGGACGGAATTTTATCAGTCGGCGTTCCTGGTACTGTGGATGGGCTAATAAACGCGCATCAGAAATATGGGAAAATAAAAGATTTTAAAACGCTCGTTGAGCCAGCCATTCGCTTGGCCGGAGAAGGATTTTATCTAACTCAAGCTGAAGCAGAATTGCTGAATGAATTCAAAAAAGATTTTGATAAATTTAATACGAAAAAATCCGTTTTTCAAAAGGAAGAAGGCCATTGGAAAATGGGAATGAAAATCATTCAACCCGATTTAAAAGCAACGCTTCAAAGAATTGCGGAGAAGGGGAGAGCAGGATTTTACGAAGGAGAAACAGCAGATAAAATTGTCGCCCAAATGAAAACCTCTGGTGGAATAATAACCCATGAAGATTTAAAAATATATGAATCAAAATGGAGGCAACCCGTCATTGCAACTTATAAAGGACATAAAATTATTTCTATGCCGCCTCCATCAAGTGGTGGGATTGCCCTGGTGCAACTATTAGAGATGGCAGAGGAATATGATCTGGGTGCTCTGACTTTTCATTCGGCTGAAATGATGCACCTCATTGCAGAAATTGAACGAAGGGTTTATGCCGATCGGGCTGAGTTTTTGGGGGATTCCGATTTTTATCCGGTTCCGTTGGAGGCATTAGCCAATAAGCAATATTTGAAAAAAAGAATGTCCGATTTCAATAAAAATACTGTCACAAATAGTGATTCTGTTAAAGCCGGGGTTCTGCTCAAGTCAGAAAGTGAAGAAACGACTCACCTAAGTGTAGTGGATACCGAAGGCAATGCAGTGGCTCTTACCACGACCCTTAATTCCAATTTTGGTTCAAAGGTTTTGGTGGAAAATGCCGGATTCTTTCTCAATAATGAAATGGATGACTTTAGTGCTAAACCCGGTGTTCCAAACCAATTTGGACTGGTTGGAAAGGAAGCGAATGCTATTCAGCCTCAAAAAAGATTGTTGAGTTCTATGACCCCAACTATTGTAGAAAAAGAAGGGGATTTATTTATGGTTTTAGGAACTCCTGGTGGCTCAACTATTATAACCTCTGTTTTTCAGGTGTTTTTAAATGTGGTAGAATATAATATGAATCTAAAAGATGCCGTGGACACGGGTCGGTTTCATCACCAATGGTTGCCAGATAAAATTTTCATTGAAGAAAACGGATTTAAACAAAATTCCATTGAACTGCTTACTAAAATGGGGCATATAGTAGAAAAGCGGGAGAACATCGGTCGGGTAGATGCAATTTTAAAACAGGGAAAAACCTTAACGGGAGTGGGGGACTGGCGCGGAGATGACCATGCAGAAGGATTTTAATGCTGATAAAAAGGCGATTTTAAAATGTCACTAAACTTGCCTCTATATTTTTTAATTTAAAAGCAATTCCCTAACTTGTTTATGCTTTAACCTCAACATTTTTTCCTCTCATTAAAAGGCAAAATAAATTTGATTAATTTACAATTGAGATCAAATTTTTAATTTTTGTTTTTTTATTAAATTAAAACTAAATTTTTAAAATAAATACTTTATTTATTTTAAAATAGAGCAAACAACTCGACCTTACAGACCACAATCCAAAATGACTTCAAGACTCAAGTTTTTCCTGGGTATTTTAATGCTTTTCCCATTTGTGTTGAAATCTCAAATTACAGCTGATTTCACATTTACCCAGACCGATTCCTGCGTACCTTATCTCGCAACGATGGTGGATGTCTCCACCTCTGGTTCGCCTATTGTCTTTCGGCAATGGATTATCGATGGCGTACCATTTAGCAACTCTAATTCCTCTATTACTGAAGGATTTCTAACTGCCGGTTGCCATGAGATTTGTCTGGTCGTCTCCAACTCCTCCAATCAAACAGATACACTTTGCCAGCCGGATTTGTTTTGTGGATATGCTCCGCCCGATGCTCAGATTGGTGTACAACCAGGTCAGGGACTTATAGGATGTGAACCCTTTTTTGTACAATTTCAGGATGCCTCCATTCAAGGAACCGGAAACATTGTTTCCTGGTTGTGGAACTATGGAGATGGTACCTCTGATACGATTACAAATGCAGGAGATATTCCTTCTCATTATTTTGATTATAATTCAAATCCAAATTTTAACCCTTACAATGTTACCCTTCAAATCGTGGATGAACATGGTTGTAGCGATGTGGTGGTTGAAACAGATTATATTGAAGTGCGGGAACAGCCGGATATTTCATTTGATTTTTCTATGGATTCTAATTGTAACCTCCCGGCTGATATTTCTATCAACAATACGAGTCCCAATCAGGCAGGCACAACTTATCAGTGGAATTTTGGGGATGGTCCTACCATAATTACTGGAGATAATCCAACGCATACTTATTTTACTTATGGATCATTTGATATAACTGTAATTGCAATAGATAATGTAACCTTATGCAGCGATACCCTGTTTGTACCGGATGCTGTTATCCTCGAACCAGGCTTCACTTTTGATTATGATGTAATAGAAGGATGTGGGCCTACTCAGGTTGATTTTTCCTTTGACCCACCTGCGGGTGTAATAGGCTGGACTTTAAATTTTGGAGATGGTTCACCAGTGGTGGCAGATGTAACGGATGTCTCTCATATTTACCAGCCAGCTATTAATTGTTATACACCGATATTAACTGTTATATATAATAATTCGGGATTTATTTGCACGGAAGTCATTCCCGGGGCAGATTGTATAGATATTAATTTTATACCAAATGTAAATTATAATTTAAGTAATAATATAAGTTGTACGGTACCACATATTGTAACTTTTGATGGTTTTTCTTCTATTCCAAATGCTGATTATTTTTGGACCATAGGAGATGTCATGGCTTATTCGGCTGATACCACAATCGTGTTTAATGACTTTGGCGTTTATCCGGTTTCCCTGAATGTCGTAACCGCAGATGGATGCACCGCTGCTTACGCTACCGATACCATTTTTATCAGTGAACTGGAAGCTAACTTCGGATATTTTGGTGAAGACTTTTGTGCACCGGATTCTATTACCTTATTGCCTTTTTCCAATTCGTTGGGAACTATTGTCTCTTATGATTGGACGATTTTTACAAATCCTCCGGTTACCAGTACTATGCAAAATCCCCAAATTCAATTGGATAGCGGGACTTATTTTGTAGAATTAGAAATTACGGATAGTTATGGCTGCACGGATGTGGTGACTGGAGCGGTTCAATTGGGGATAGAAGTTGATGTGGAATTTAGTGCCACACCATTAAATGTTTGTGCAGAGATTCCCATTGATTTTTTTGATAGCACTAGTTTAGCAGATACCTGGTTTTGGCAGTTTGGGGATGGAGGCACAGATACCGCTCAGTTTCCTACCTATTCTTATACAGATACAGGGTTGTTTACGGTTATTTTGACCACCTCTTATTTAGGTTGTGTAAGTTCAGATACAATTTCAGATTATATTTATATTAGTGCACCAATTGCCGGTATGATTACCCAACTGAATTGCGATTCGCCTTTAACGGTTTCTGTGATTGATACTTCATTAGCTGCAACAAGTATTTTCTACGATTTTGGCGATCCTAACCGAACAGATGACACAACAAGCATTCGGGATCCTTTTTGGACCTATGATTCTTCCGGCGTTTATGTCATCACTCAAACTGTCTATAATTCTAATACGGATTGCTTTGATCAAAGGCGGGATTCTATATTTATTTACTTACCAGAAGCTAATTTCACACTCGATCCTTTGATAGGCTGCCCGGGAATGCAAGTGAATACTTTCGATCTTTCCAGAGATGCAGTGGCTTGGGAATGGATCGCTCCTGGTGGAGATATTGATGATCCGGATGCTCAAAATACTTTTATTACTTATGATGATTCAGGAGTATATTCAAATATTCAACTGGTCATAACAGATCCGAATGGATGCACAGATACCCTGGTTTCCCCGGACTCCATATATGTTACAGAAGTAATCCCTGACTTTAGCCTGATGCCTAATTCAGGGTGTACGCCTTTAACCGTATTCTTTACAGACAGTTCTACCTCAACCTACGCAACTATCGAGGATTGGATCTGGGATTTTGGAGATGGGTCTCCGCTGATTGTTGGGACAGATACTGCTTCCCATACTTTCTTCGATCCAGGTTTATTTGATATTCAGTTAACTGTTACCGACTCCCTGGGATGTGTGGATTCTGTTTCTATTCCGGCAGCGGTTTTGTCCTCTTTTCCCGATGCAACATTTGATTACAATGTTGACGTTTATACAGATAATATTTCTGAAGGAGATATTATTGATACCATTGCTTGTGTTGGGCAGGATATTACTTTTTTTATTATAGATACAAATTTAACCCATCTCATTTACGATTGGGACTTTGGTGACGGGACAGGAAGTAGTGCAGATTCTTTACCAACTTATTCCTATGGACAGGAAGGATTATTTGAGGTTTGCGTTACCTTGATTGATACTTTTGGTTGCACAGATTCTTATTGTAAAAATGTTTTAATTGCGAACCCGGTTGCGGACTTTATCGGAGACCCAACTTTCCAGTCTTGCCCTACTTTAAATACAAATTTTACAAATAACTCTTTAAATGCTGTAACCTATTTCTGGGATTTTGGAAACGGAAATAGTTCTACCGCCAGAAATCCAAGTAACCCGTATGCCTCTGCCGGAGTTTATGATGTAGGGTTATATATTGTTGGAGGTTCTGGCTGTGTAGATAGTTTATTATACGACGACTATATTACGGTAGAAGGACCAAGAGGTGATTTTACCTTTGAACCCGATCAGGGTTGCGCCCCACTGGATGTAACTTTTACTGCAACAGGGGAAGACGTATATTTATTTACGCTATTGTTTGGAGATTTGTCTTCATACGCAGAAATTAATTCCGGGAATGACAGTTTGGTTTATACCTATACCTATCAGGATTCCTCAGGAGTTTATGTTCCAAAGTTAAGAGTGGACGATGGCTTGGGCTGTGATGTTGTGATCTTTGGAGATACGATAGTTGTAGAAGCCCTTATCTTTGATTTTATAGCAGAAGATACTGTCGTGTGTGATTCAAGCAGCCTTTGTTTTGATATAGAAATTTTTAATACAAGTGGAAATATTAATAACCTAAACTGGACTTTCCAGGGCGGAGACATCCAATCTTCTGATAACTTTACACCTTGTGTCACCTTTAGTGATCCAGGTAGTTTTGATGTCACTCTGAGCATGGATAATGGCTTTTGTCAGGATACCATTACAAAGGCTGGTTTTGTGAGTGTTGTGAATACACCAACGGCTGGCTTTACTGCTGATCCTATCGAGGGTTGTTTGCCCCTTACGGTAAATTTAAACGATACATCAATATTAATCCCTGCCTATCTGGACAATCAAAATCAGATTCCGCTAAGTATAGATATAGATAGTTTAAATTGGAATTTTGGAGATGGGACCGTTAATTTGACCAATAATCCGACTCCTGTTCATACTTATAATACAGCAGATACATTTAATTTGAGCCTGGTAACGGTCTCTGATTTTGGTTGCCGGGATTCTGCCGAAGTGGAAGTCATCGTTCATCCGGTTCCGGATATGGAAATTATAGAAACACCCATAACCTGTGCCGGACAAGATATTTTCCTTCAGGCTTTTGATAATAACAATTTGCCCAATGTCAATTATCAATGGTCACCCCCCGGAGTCGTCCAGTGTGATACCTGCTTGTCAACCCTTGCTAACCCGATCACAACAACAACCTTTCAGCTCAATGCTATTACTGATTTTGGCTGCCAAAATTCAACTTCCACTTTGGTGGAAGTATTCCCGCTGCCTCCGCCAACTTTACAAGCGACGCCTGATACCATTGTATGTTGGGGAGAAGGAATAAATCTTATCGTCACAGACAATCAAAATCTGGGTCCGGGAGCCTATGTTTGGGATACTACCAGAGCTGGATTAACTTCGTATATGAATATTCAAAATCCAATTGCCAATCCAACTGAAACCACAACTTATGTGGTGACGGTTACCAATAGTTTTGGTTGTGCAACGGTGGATTCCATCACAGTCGATGTAGTCGGCGGAAATATAGCAGGGCCGGATCGGACCATCTGCCGGGGCGATTCCGTTTTGCTGACCGTAGATGGAGGAGTAAATGTCCAATGGTTTCCCGGCAATTTCTTAAGTTGTGTTCTTTGTGATTCTGTTTATGCCTTTCCACAATCCACTTTTACTTATCAACTAAGAGCAACACTTCCCTTGGGATGTGAAGTATCGGATGAAATTACCATTTCAGTTTTAGATATTGACCAGGTAAATGCCGGAGACGATTTATTCATCTGCCTGGGAGATTCCGTTCAAATAGAAGCTATTGGGGTAGGAGATATTACCTGGACACCAGCTTCGGGTTTAAATAATCCTAATATTTTAAATCCTATGGCGAGTCCTTCGACTCCAACCACCTATCAAATGACGGCCGTCAATGACCTTTGTATCATTACGGATGAAGTGGTGGTTACTCCCGTTACCGTGGCCGATATTTTTGCTGAAGGAGCGATTGGTTGTCCCGGAGACACCGTCCAGTTATCTGCCGGAGGAATTGCCACAGATTTTAGCTGGACGCCTACCACTAATTTAATCAATCCTGACTCTAAAACTCCGAAAGCCATTGTAGATAAGGATCGATTGTACACAGTAACCGGAACCCTTGGAAATTGTGATGTGGATGAAGTATCGGTTGAGGTAGTCGCTTATGATTTACCAAATATAAATGCTTTGGATATTTATCCGCATTTCGAGGGGCAAACAGTTACGCTTAATACAAATGCTGAAGGAGAAGGACCGTTTACTTATGAGTGGTGGCCTGCCATTGGATTGAGTTGTACAGATTGCCCAAGTCCCGTTGTCAATACTCAAAGCGATTCTGCTCAAACCAAATATTATGTTCGGGTTTCTGACGGAAATGAATGTGTCAATATAGATTCTGTTCTACTCCAGCCCGAACCAGAGTGCAGCGAGGATTTTATTGCCGTACCGAATGGATTTTCACCCAATGGAGATGGAGAAAATGATGAACTCTATGTTCGCGGAAATTTAATTTCTGTTATAAATGTATTTAGAATATTTGATCGCTGGGGACGGCTGGTTTTTGAAACTAATGACATTAAACAAGGCTGGGACGGAACCTATCGGGGTGAACCCCTCAACCCGGCTGTATTTGTTTATTATGTCGAAGCCCCCTGTGGACTGGATGGCCGAACGGTGCTGTTTAAAAAAGGCAATGTTACCCTAATTAGGTAGTTCCTTTTATAAAATTAATTTTTATAATAAAAATACTAAGATGAAATTTTATCATATAATATTTGGTTTGCTTTTTATTGCATTTGAATTAAACGGGCAGGATATTCACTTCTCCCAGTTTTACCAAACGCCTATGCAAATCAATCCGGCTTTAACAGGAATGACTTTCGCAGATTTTAGGTTTACAGCTAATTATCGCAATCAATGGGCCTCTGTTTCATCCAATCCTTATGTAACCATGTCAGGGAATGTGGACGGATCAATTTTCGTAAAAAGACTGGGAGATTTAGCTGGTTGGGGTGTGGGATTTGTTCGGGATGTTGCGGGAGACGGAGACTTCCAGCAACAACACTTAATGGCTTCTGCGGCCTACAGAAAATCTTTAGGAAAAAATCTTTTCCTGGGTCTTGGAGGAAATCTGACCTGGTCCGAAAGAAGCATAAAATTTTCTCAGTTATATTTTGATAATCAATATAATGGGGTAGGTTTTGATACAAATATTCCATCTGGTGAACAAAAATTTGGGACAGAGCGATTCAATTATTTGGATTTTAGTGCGGGTGCGATGTTTGGTTATGTTCCTATAAAAAATGTGAAAATTTTGGTTGGAATGTCTTTGCATCACCTCAATCAACCCAATGTCAATTTTTACGATAGGGAAGAATTTTTATATCAACGGGTGGCCTATTATATCGGGGGAGAATTGGGTACGAGTAAAAGTATGTTGTCTGTTCTTCCTCAGTTTTATTTTCAAAAACAAGGAGAACTGTCCGAAACAATTTTCGGAGCTTTGCTCAAGTTGGATTTTACCTATGACCGAGGAGATGATGCTGTCAATTTTGCAATTTACGGAGGAGTATTGTTGCGTTCAGAGGATGCTTATGTCCCGGTGGTGCAGGTAGATTATCGAGATCTGACGATTAGCTTGAGTCAGGATATCAATATTTCCAAACTCGTTCCGGCTTCCAGGGGAATCGGCGGCCCGGAACTGACAATTAAATATAAGATTTTTGGAAAGACCAAAAATTCTATTATAAGAGATTCTGATATAAAATGCCCTTATGAAAGATTTTAAAAAACTACTCTTCCGCTACTTTTAAATCCAAAATATTACCCATCTGATAACAGGTTCGGCAGCGAGGTTCATAACTGTCTTTTTCACCTAAAAGTACCGTTCCGCCCTCGTTAGTCAATCGATAGGAATGAGTTGCGAGGTTGCCGCAATGCTGGCAAATAGCATGCACTTTGGTAATGTATTCGGCCACAGCCAGCAGGTTTGGAATAGGGCCAAAGGGTTTACCCAAATAGTCCATATCGAGTCCGGCAACAACAACCCGGATGCCTTTTTTAGCCAATTCTTCGCAGTGAAAGGGGAGTTCCATATCAAAAAACTGAGCCTCATCAACTCCGACGACTTCTACATTATCTGAAAGTTGCAATAATTCTGAAGAATGGGCAATAGGAGTGGAAAGGATGTGATTTGAATCATGAGAAACGATTTTCTCTTTGTCATAACGCGTATCCACTTTGGGCTTGAAAATTTCTACACGTTGGCGAGCATATTTGGCTCTTTTTAGGCGTCGAATCAATTCTTCTGTTTTGCCTGAAAACATCGATCCGCATATCACTTCTATCCAACCACTGCGCTGTGTTTTAAAATGAGGCTCTAAAAACATTTAATGAAATTGTAAGAATAAATTATTAAAATTAAATTTGTACTCAAAATTACATAATCTGTTGTCAAATTAGCAGATTTTATTTTTCTATTTTATAATATTTGTTTTAATATAAATAAATTCAAAATGGATTTAAAAAAGGCTCAGGATACGCTCTTGAAAATTCAGCGATTGAATAAAATAATTTTGGAATATTCTGAAGGAATTCCGGCGGCTAAACTGGCAGAAGAACTGGATGGAGAACGAAAATTGATGTTGAAATATATAAAGGATTTATACGTTTCTTTCTCGGGTGAAATCCTGACACCTCCGGCAACCAAACCCGTACCGGGAAAACGGAAGTTGATCCCCAAAAAAATGGAAAAAAAAGAAATCCCCTTAGAAATAAAAACCCCTCCGAAAGAAAAAAAGGAACCGGCCAAACCCAAATTAGTTCCCAAAAAAGAACTACCCAAACCTCCTGAGCCTAAACCTGAATTACCAAAACCAAAGTCAAAACCCGCACCGGAACCTCCGGTGGTCAAAAAAGATCCGCCTAAACCCAAACCTAAACCAACCCCACCACCACCAAAGCCGCAGACCGTTATTTCGGGGTTCAATAAAAAATATAATGAATTATTTAATATAGAAGAGGCCAAAGACATCGCTTCTAAACTGAATCAAACTCCGCTAAAAACGTTAAAGCGAATGGCTATAAATGATCGTTTGTTATATACAAATGAATTATTTGGTAAAGATGCGAATGCCTTTAGCGAAACAATTGATACACTCAATCAGTTGAATAGCCTTGACCGTGCACGCCAATTTCTGGAACAAAAAATTATGGATAAATACGATTGGGCAGATGAAGAAAAAATGAAGCACGCAAGAGATTTTGTCGTATTTATAAGAAGAAGATATTTATAATAATTCTGATTTGAACATTAAAGAAATTTTTGAAGGTTTTTCGAGAACCAAAATTTTGGTGGTAGGGGATGTTATGATTGACCGATACCTGGTTGGAAAGACTACGCGCATTTCACCGGAAGCTCCGGTTCCGGTGGTTCATCTCAACTATATTGAAAACCGACTTGGAGGAGCCGCAAATGTTGCTCTGAACATTCAGGCCCTTGGAGGAAAACCCATACTTTGCAGTGTGGTGGGAGAGGATAATTCAAATAATATTTTTATTAATTTGCTGGAAGAAAAACGATTACCAACGGAGGGGATTGTTAAGGATGCCTCCAGAGTGACTACCGTAAAAACAAGAATACTTTCAAAGGGCCAGCAGCTCCTGCGTTTTGATGAGGAAGATACTTTTGACTTGTCAGAAGAATTAGTATTTAGATTATTGGATAAAATTGAATACTTTATTCAAAATGAAAATATTCAGGTCATCTTATTTCAGGATTATAATAAAGGCGTACTTTGCAAACCCCTGATCAATGGCATTTTAAAACTAGCCGGTAAGTATAAAATTAAAACGACAGTTGATCCTAAAATTAATAACTTTTGGGCCTATAAGGGCGTGACTTTATTCAAACCAAATTTAAAGGAAATTCTGACTGGCCTTAATCGCTCTTCTATCCCAATGGAAGCGGAGGCCCTAAAGGAGGCTACCAGTTTGCTTAGGGAAAAACTCTTGCATCAATATAGTTTAATCACTTTATCCTCTAAAGGGCTGTATATCGAATCCACAAAACAAGCTCATTTTTTGCCCACCCGACCCCGGCAAATTGCAGATGTTTGCGGAGCAGGAGATGCCGTTATTGCGGTGACCTCCCTGGCCCTGGCTCAGGATTTAGACTTGGAGGTCATGGGGAAAATGGCGAATATGGCCGGAGGGATAGTTTGTGAAGAAGTGGGAGTAGTTCCGATACGTAAGGAAAAGTTATGGGCAGAAATGGAAGATGCCTTTAAGGAATAAAAATAAAAAACTGTCGGCAAACAGCAGTTTTATCCCAAATGGATTTCATATATTAGTTGAGTAAATTTCCACTACTAACCGCTCAGAAGTTACTCATTTTATGTTGAAAAATATTATAATAATTCTTTGCTTGTATGCTTTTAATGCTTCAGCACAAACCATTCTTTTCCACGAGGATTTTGATGATGGCGTTCCTTCTAATTGGACACGCATTCCTTCCACTGGGGACTTTATCTGGAAGCATACTTTTACCGGGGCAGAAGGTCCGGCCTCTCCAAGTTTACTTGATTTAAAAAGCACTACTTTTGGAAATGGCTGGATGATATATGACTCTGATTTATATGCAGATAATTCTGACGATGATATTTTACGCTCTCCTTATATTGATATAAGTAATACAAATACAGTTTGGTTACAATTTGAGCAGCAATACCGGGAATATAACTCTGAAACGATTGTCCGGGTAAAAAATAGTAGTGGCTCTGTATTACTGAGTTTTGACCCAAACGCTGGTTTGATGAATAATTATTATCAAAACTTAGAACTCAAGGAAAATCCGCATTGGATACGTAGAGATATTTCTTCAGAAGTTATGGGAGAAAGTATTATACAAGTCGAATTTATATTTCGGGCATCTTCCGGCAATGCCTATGCCTGGCAAATTGATGATTTAATTATTTCTGATGCAAAAGTGGTTAAAAAAGATTTGAGGTTGGATGGCTTTACCCGATTACCTCATTTTTTGCCAAAATCGCATATTGCACCTTTTATTTTTAAAGGTAAAATAACTAATAAAGGTGATGTAACGTCTAGCGTAGGTAATGTCGTAGTGGAGGTAAAAGAAAATGGAAATATCGTATATAAAGATTCGACAAGTTTTTTCCCGTTAGATGTTGGAGAAGATTTATTTTTTGAATTAGAGGAACCTTTTCTCCCGGATTCATCAGAAGGAAGAATATATTCATTTAATTACACAGTAAAATCACAAGGCGAAAATGTCCCTGGGAATAGTGTCAGAAAGGGAAAAATAAATATAACAAAAAATCTATTTGGTATTACAGATGCCAGTAGGCAATATGCGCAAAGAGTACCATCGGATACATCTGTTTTTCGTTCAGGAAATGTATATACTTTTAATAAAAATGATGAGGTAGAACATGTCAAATTTGCGCTCTTTAGTGAAAATCCACTGGCCGGAAAAAAGGTGGATATATTGCTGTTTAAAAGAATTCAAGGAAGTATATTTGATCTGATCAATCGAAATACCTACACGATTCCTCCTTTTACCTCCAATCTGGATATTTTGAAAGCAGAAATCATTGAAGAGTCAAGTGGAGAATTGGGTGTGCCTGTAGAGGAAGGTATGGATTATGCGATTATGTTGGAGTTTAAAACCTCGGATGAAATTCTTCCTATTGCGAGTAACACGGTAGAATATTCACTTGATGAAAATGCACCGGATTATTATCCCCTGGCTTCCTTAGCCTGGTTTATAAGGCCTGGTCTGCCGCTTTGGAATAAGTTGAATTGTCCCTATGCGTTTTTTACCCAGTTGGAAACTGTGGATAATACCGTCCCCGTTTCCAACCCCCAAAATAATTTCTGGGTGAATCTCTATCCTAATCCTACATCCGATAAAGTTCAAATCGAGCTTGGAGAAAATTTAAATACAAAAAA
>JAHDCK010000517.1 GCA_020629915.1 Saprospiraceae bacterium | reverse complement strand
GAGTTTTCGTGTCAGGTGTCCCACCTGACACCAGCAACAAGCAGGACTTGTTTTCAGCGGTTAATTATTTAAGTTCAATAAGTTTGTTGTACTCTACTATTAGGCGGTTAAAATCGCCTGTATTTTAAAATTAAATATATGCGTTTTATTCTTCTTTTTTCTTTGCTTTTTATCGCTTCCCTGAGTTTTGGTCAGGATTATATGACTAAAAAAAATGCTCCGGGCAAGGCGATGAAAGCCTACAAAAAAATAAATAATTTATATCATAATCGGGATTATGACAAGGCTTTAAAAGAATGTTCCAAAGCCTTAAAATCCTACCCAAAGTTTGTAACTATTCACAAACTGCATATCAAACTCTATCAAGACCTCGACGATAAAGCCGGGCTGGTAAAAGCTTATGAAGGCCTCATTGCTGCCGCCCCGGATTACAGTCCTGCGGCTTATTATTCACTGGGGATGATAAAAAATAAAATGGGGAAAACGGAAGAAGCCATTCCGCACCTCCAAAAATACCTCACTTTTCCCAATAGAAAAGAAACTTATCGAAAAAAAGCGGAGTTGGTGATAAAAAATGGCGACTTTGTACTCAAAGCCAAGGCTAATCCCGTTCCTTTTGACCCAAAACGGATGGGAAGTAACATCAACACACCTTATTATAAGGAGTATTTGCCCTCGCTGACAGCGGATGGAACGACCATGGTTTATACGGTGAAAGAGCGTGGTCAGGAAGATTTTTATGTGAGTCAAAAAATCGGCGGGTTTTGGCAAAAAGGCACGAGCATGGGTGCGCCCATTAACACCAGGGAAAATGAAGGGGCGCAGTCTATTTCTGCAGATGGAAAATTGCTGGTTTTTACGGCTTGCAATCGAAGGGGTGATTTTGGAAGTTGCGATTTGTATTATTCTACCCTAAAAAGAGGGAAATGGACGAAGCCCAAAAATATCGGTGAACCGATCAATTCCAAAGCCTGGGAATCTCAACCTGCGCTTTCGCCTAATGGTCAGTCGCTTTATTTTTCAAGTAGCCGGGCCGGAGGAAAAGGGAAAGCGGATTTGTATGTGAGCCACCGGCAACCCAATGGAAAATGGGGTGAGCCGATCAATCTGGGTGATAAAATCAATACGCCGGAGGATGAGCAAACGCCTTTCATCCATGCCGATGGTCAAACCATGTATTTTACCTCTAAAGGGCACCCTGGTATGGGCGGTCATGATATTTATTATGTCCGTAAAATGAAAAACGGCGAATGGGGCACGCCAACAAATTTGGGGTATCCGATTAATACGACCTCTAATGAAGGAAGTTTGATTGTGAGCCTGGATGGAGTGACGGCTTACTATGCTTCCGACCAGCACAACCCGTTAAAGGATATTGATTTATTTGAATTTGAATTATATGAAAAAGCCCGTCCTACTCCGGCGACTTATGTAAAAGCGAAAGTACGGGATGCAAAAACCAAACAACCCCTCAAAGCAAATGTTGATTTTTTAGATATAAAAAATAATCAATCTTTCTTAAAATCCATGACGGATGCTGAGGGAGAATTTTTGGTTTGTTTGCCGCAGGGGAATGACTATGCCTTGAATGTAAACAAGGAAAAATATTTATTCCACTCGGAGAATTTTGCTTTGGGAGAAGCCAATTCTATTAAAGAACCATTTATATTAGAAATATTTTTGCAACCGATTCCCGAGGCGGCTACTGCACCTGCTCCACCCAAACCCGTGAAACCGTCATCCACTCCGGCTCCTCCTCCACCGAAGTCGAAGCCGATTGTTTTGAAGAACGTTTTCTTTGAAACGGGATCGGCCGCTTTGAAGCCGGAATCCAGGACGGAATTGAATCGTTTAAAACAATTGTTGACTGAAAATCTGGGGATGCGGATTCAAATTAACGGGCATACGGACAACGTCGGCTCGGATGCGTCTAACCAAACGCTTTCAGATAACCGGGCGAAGGCCGTGATGGATTATTTGATTCAGAATGGCATTGCTTCGGGTCGCTTGCGGTCGCAGGGATTTGGGGAGACGCAACCAATTGACTCTAATGAGACGGAGATAGGAAGAAGGAATAATCGACGGACGGAGTTTGTTGTTTTTTAGATGGTTTCTAATTTGCCAGATTCCGTTTGTAACGAGAATAAGTAACCGGCCACAATAAAAAAACCAGCCTCTAACTTTTTAGAGGCTGGTCATTCTACTTCAATTATACAATCCACTTTTAAGTAACCGGCCACAATAAAATTTATAATACTTTGAACGACTTTTTAATTTCTTCTTCGTTAAAAAGCCTCGCCGACGCCCTGCGTGCTTACCCGCCCGCAAGCGGTTCGCAAGTTGGCACTT
>JAHDCK010000516.1 GCA_020629915.1 Saprospiraceae bacterium | reverse complement strand
TTTTCAATTCCTTTTTTGTTGCAATCACAGGATCGGATCGTCGGACTGGTTTTTGATAATTCCGGGAGCATGGCCGCCGGAGATCGATTTTCCTCTGCCAACTATTCCCTGCAAATGATGACCGGGCTGATGAATCCCGAAGATGAGTTTTTGGTATTGACCATGAACAATCTAAAACTATACGAAGTCGATTTACAAAACAAACAAAGAGATATAAATTTAATTCGCAAGTGGCAACTCGGCGGAGGCAATCCCTGGAAGGCAGTGGAGATGATGATGGAAGAATTAGAGAAAAGCTCAAAGACAGAAAAGGTGCTTGTGCTGATGACAGATGGATTTTGGAAAGACCTGGACCCTAGCCATCCCGATTTTAATACGAACAAACAAAGTGCGAAAAATTTTATCGATGAAACGGGAACAAAGGTTTTAATTTTAAATATAAATACCGGAGATAACCAATTGTCAAGTCTGTTTTCGGATATTGGTCAGGCAGAGATCTACAAAGCGAATGATTCTCAGGAAGAAGTGGTGGGACGCATGAATGAGATTTCCTCTGCGGTGATGTCCATGCAAAACAAAGGACTCAATGTTCAAACAGATAAAAAAAACATATCTGTTTCTACTGATTTTCCATTGAAGCGACTCATCATTGTGGAGCAATCTGAAAGTGGTGGTTTACTCAAATTAAACGAGGCCATTGTAGGCACTGAGGAGCTGGCTTTTGAAGGCCCCTTCAAATCCAATTTCAGGAATTTTAGTTTGGCTGGACAGGTAACGCATGTCGTTAGTAAAACTCAACGAACTATCATTCCTGCCGGCGAGATGAAATTAACATTTGATAAAAATGTAGATATTTCAAAATTAAAATTACTCCCTGAAGTCGCCGCCAAACTGGAAGCCAAAATCACTAGTGACATTACTAAAATGAATGGCAACATCACCATTATTTGCCGGGATGAAAATGAGGTAGAACTGGAAGCCCGCCTCGTCGCGCTGGATGGTTCTTCACTGGAACTGGATGCACTCAAGCAAGTCAAGGTCATTGCCAAATCTCCCGACCACGAAGAGAAGCTCGCCCTCTACGAATCAGAAAAAGTATTTAAGGGAACTTTTCCTATATCTAAGGCTCGGACAACCTTTTTTGTGTCCGCCAATTACGAGGGATATTTTGATTTTAAGTCTTCCCTTTTTGTAGTAGAAAAAGGAAGTTGTCCAAGGAAGCTGGAGACAAAACTGGAAGCTGATTTTAAAAAAGTGGATGGGAATGTTTATACAATATGTGAAGATAAGGATTCTGTTTGGGTGACGACGAAGATTCTTCCAAAGGCCGGACAAACTTTGTCGGATGCAGATTTACAAGCGGCAAAAATCATATATGACATTAATGGTTCTACCGGAAATCTTCCACTGAATCTGTCAAAGCGACATTTTAAAAAATTAATTATACTAAAAAAAGACAGAACTGTTTTATCTGTAAAAGACGATGAAGAAGACAGCGTAGCGAAGGAATTTATTATTCAAAAAGATACTTGTCCCAAGTTGCAAGCTGAGGATGTCCGGGTGAAAATTCCGACCTTCAAGGTAACGGAAATTTGCGATCAGCGCGGGACGAAAGTGCGGCCGGTCATCACGCTAAACAGCCGGGACATCACGCAGGATCAGTTTGCGGACTTATATCTCGATCCCATAAAAAATGCCCGGAATAAAATTGAAGTCACCAAGGAGAATGGCCTGTTCGTACTTACCCCAAAATCCAAGTGGTGGTGCAATGCCTGCTTCGGACCGACGGGTTTGGATAGTGCGGTTTATGATATGCGATCCAAGACGATGGAGTTTTCTTCTGCGGGAACGTTGACCGTGATTTTGGAAGTAGAAGATGTACCCTTTTTGGAGAAATGTTTTTGGACGTTGATATATAGTTTGCTAATTTTATTATTCTTGATTTATTTATATGGTATAATTACTAAACCGAGATTTGCTTCAAGTGCCATTATTATATATAAAAGAGTAACGGAATATGTTCCTTCCCGCGATCGGACTTATGAGCTGAAAACCAGTTTTTTTAATCGTTATTTTATTCCGTTTATTGCCGAGCGAAAAACAGTGCAGGGGATCAACTTTCAGGCAGGAGAAGATGCTTCTTTTATTATTCTACCCAAGAAGTCACAAAAGAAAAATATGTATATTCAAAATAACGAAATAATAAAACCGGGAACGAAGGAGCGAAGTATTATCGCCAATGCAAAACTGGAAGTGAGGAGAAGAAACCGAACAGATGAATATGTGTATAAGAAAAAGTAAAAATGTTTTTCTTAAGTAACTGGACATAATAATGTTCAATTTAATTTGAAATGAGTTTTTGAT
>JAHDCK010000075.1 GCA_020629915.1 Saprospiraceae bacterium | reverse complement strand
ATAAATCAAAAATTCATTTCAAATTAAATATAATGTTATTGTGTCCAGTTACTTAGTTCCTTCTTTTCCTGTCTGGTGGAACACCAGACAGTTTCAGGGCAGGATGCTATAGGAAAAGTTCGGCGGTTAATTATTGCCTTGTCAGGCCAAACGCCTGACAAGAAACACCGGGCTAGGATGACAAAATAAATCCTCGAATTTTTCAGCGATTAAAATTGATTAGTTCCTTAGGGATGAGAGAATAATAAAATATACAAATTAAACGCAGTTATTTTTTGGGTTGGCAAGGCAAAAAATGCAGGCGATGCAGCGCATCGGCAAGGCTTTTTAACGCAGTCAACGTAAAAAAGAGCAAGTATAATTGGATATTTTATTGTTTTCTCATCCCTTAACTAAGAACAACCCTGTTTTTGGTTTTAAAATGGAGGAATTATTTGGAGGAAATATATCCCTCTTTTTGCTCCATGTAAAGCAGGATTTGAGAAAAAAGTCCAGACCAACCCTTCCAATTATCCGTTTCACTAAAAGAATCATTATGCCAAATAGTCACAAATTCTCCCTTTATGGAATAGATTGTATCAATTATTTTGCATACTGATTCAAAGGCTTCCTTTGGTGAGAGCTTTTGATATTGCTGAAAAGTAATATCCATAACATGAAATGGAAATATCCTTAAATCGGTTATTTCCTCCCTTTGCAAGTCATACCAGTGGAAGGAACCTGCAATTCCTGCCCGAAATCCGGGAAGTTCTGCATACCCCATAGAATACTCTTCTCTTATTCCCAATTCCAGTAGATTGCGATAGGTTTCCGGAAATTTCACCATCAAATAATGTTGGCGACTTTTATGTATAATTTGTTTTGTCACATTTTCAAGTGCCTTTTTTTCGCTTTTTACAAAAATTTTATTCAAATTTGAACGATAAGAAGGATGAATACCTATTTCCCCCTTTTCTGACAGGTTTAGGATAAGTTGTTGATAGGGTTTTGAGGGGAGTGGAATATTTTTGTCAAAACGTCCTCTTGGCCCCACCGGGAAAAACCAGGTAGGGCAGAGGTGGTGTCGATCCGTTAATTCAAGGAGGTGGGGAAAGGTAAAATAGGGATCTGGTTTCCTGTTGAATAAAACCTGTACCCTTTCGCTGAGTTTTGGCCAGTCCCCTTGAATTAAATTGCGGAAGCCTGAAAATGAATTAAGTAGCCAACCTTTATTTTTATAGGACCAGGGCATATCGATATCAAAAGTAGGGTGGAAGGAAAAATATCTTTTTTTTCTACCGAGATTGGGAAACATTTTTTTCAAATCCTTGTATAAATAATCAACGAGGATGTCAACAACCGGAATGTGTAGAAATTCATTTTGGAATGCCAAACTGGAATAAGCAGGGAATCTGCCATGCTGATCTCTTTTTGCCGGAAGATATTCTTCATAGCGGGTCAGTAGAAAGAAAATATAGGCAAATGGGTCAAAAGGCCAATGGCTATCTGGCGAAAGAACCGGGAAAAAACAGGGAAAATCAAAATACGATACCTTAGATAATTGAGGTTGAATTATTTTTTTTTCAAATAATAAATAACTATTATCAAAAAAAATATCATTTTTTTGTTCTAAAATAACACCATATCGAAGTTTGGCACAGGAAGCGGAACGATATTCGCTTTCGTTTAAAGTATATTGTGGGGTTATTCCCAGCATTTCTCCGAAGATAACGTCGAAAACGTATTTTACACGGGAATTTACAGCTTGGGTAAGGATTAAGACGGAAGACATTGAAATAAAATTAGACTTTTTTTATTAAAATGAAAAAATTGTAGCAATCAATAACATCTAATATTTTAAACATCATTACGAAAAATTGATTTTGAACAAACGGTACTTTTAAAAATATCCTGCATTAATTCCCTCAACCGTAGCTTGGACTGCGCTGTACGGAAAATGCCTTGTCTATTTTCTAAAATTACAATTTGTTATCTATAAAATCTTTCCGCAATAATGTTTATTTTATTTTAAATATTATTTTTTAATTTCGGAAGTTGCTTTTAAATTTTTAACTTCCCAAAAAGCACTCTTATGGATAAGAAAAACGAAAAAAAGGAACGCACCAATCGTTTGCACCTGGGAGAAATCACGACTATTCGCGATATCTTGATGGGTCAGCAAATGGAAGAGTACGAAGAACGGTTTGAAAACATGGAAGCTGCCAATGCTCAGCAAAATCAGGAAGTTAAATCTCAACTTCAGGAATTGGAGAGAAAATCAAACGAACGGATGGCCGGGATTGAAAAAAATATCAATGACCGATTGTCCAAACTTGAAAAAATTCTCCAGGAAAACCTGACTTCTATGAATCAAAAAGTAGAAGACAATAGCAAGGGCAACCGTCAGATGTTTGGGAAATTACTGATGGAACTTGGCGAAAAAATCATGAAGGACTAAACCATTCTAAAACCCAAACAAATGTCTTGAATTACTCAGGCATCCGGGAAATCTTTTTTCTAACAAAGAACCCATCGAGATGAAAGCTGAATCAAAAAAGTCCTTGGAAGATCGTATGCTCCTTGAAAAACTCCGGGAAATTTTGCTGGAGAGAGACAGGGAAGAACTGCAGGAAGTAAAACGTCTGCTGAACGATCCTGTCGAAGTCTCTAAGCGAGTCTCACCGATTTTTGATGAAAAACTCAGATACCTCAAAGATAATTTCCCTCGCGAATTTGGTACGATGGTAGATGAAACGATTGATAAACGCTTAAAGTCCTCGCAAGAAGAATTGCTCAATATCATTTATCCGGTTTTAGGTCAAATGATTCGAAAATTCGTTAGTCAGCAGTTTCAAATGCTCAAGGATAGTATTGACTATCAGGTAAAAAATACATTTTCCTCCCGAGGTATTTTGGGTCGCTTCCGAGCCAAATTATTTGGTGTGAAAGATAGTGATTTGATGCTTGGAGAGTTAGATGCCCCCATTGTACAGGAAGTCTATGTCATCCAGCGGTATTCCGGTTTATTGATGGGAAGTTATTCCAAGACAGAAACCATAGATCAGGATCTTATCGCAGGTATGTTAACGGCTATCAAATCTTTCGTAGAAGATGCTTTTCAAAAAGAAAGAGAAGAGCTGGAAATGATCCAATATGGTAGTTTCAAAATTATTATTCAAAATTATTATAAATACTATATTGCAGTAGCTATCTCTGGTTCGTTAAAAGAGAGAGATAGAGATGAATTATCAGAGAAAATTCTCACCTTTGCGCAGAATAAACTCAAAAAAGATATCGAATTCATCACAGGCGAAGTTGTAGAAAGTATTTCTACCGAATTAAAGGCATTCTTTGAAGAAGATGGAACGAATCTTTCAAACTAAAATTAAAATGATAAGTAAAAAAGTTATCCTTACTGGAAGCTTTGGAGTGGGTAAAACCTCTCTGTTCAACCAGTTTGTTTACAATCGCTTTAGCGATAAATACCTGACGACTATAGGTGTAAAGGTCAATAAAAAAGTCATAGAAGTCAAAGGAGAGGAGTTGTCTATTCTGCTTTGGGATATTGCCGGAGAAGTTTCTCAGGATAAAGTACCCGTATCTTATTTTCTTGGAGCAAGTGGGGTTATTTATGTTTTTGACCTGACCCGGCCTACCACCTTCAAAAATATTGAACGAGATATTGAATACTTAAAGGGACTATTGCCCAATGGCGTTACAAAAATAGTTGGAAATAAATGCGATTTAGTCACACCGGAGCAAATAACAGAACTGAGAAAGGAAATAGAAATACCATTTGATATTACAACAAGTGCAAAGACAGGAGAGAATGTAAACGAATTATTTTTAAAATTAGGAGAGGAGCTGATTTAGAAAATGACCCTGAAAGAACTAAAAAAACAACATTTAGATAAGTTTAGCCAGTTTGTGCTGCTCAATGAGGAGGGAGTTGTACTGGATAGCTGTGATTCTATTTTCAAAGTAGAATCACTTAATAGTTCTTCTGTTTTGGATAAAATTCCATTAATTGAAAGTGTGTCCTCCACCGTATTTTCACTCAAAGTTGGGGACCCACCCATTGTTTTTGCCCGGGTTGAAAAACCTTTTTCCTCGCTGCCCGGATACTATGATTTTTCCTTTTCAAGGGTTATTCTCAACGGAACGAGTGCCATTCTTTGGGTTATTTACGATTATACCTCTATCTATGAAGACCTTCTAAAATACCAGCAAAAGCGCAACGAACTAGAAATCCACAGGCAATTACTCGAACAAACTATAAAAAAACTGAAATCCTGATACCAAATTTACTTCTCTGTTTCCTCCCTCTTTCAATAAATCTTTTTGCCGTTCGCCTGCTTCCCAAATTTTATTAAAAACAATAACATCCCTTTTTCTATTTATTCGGAAAAAACACTTACATTTCCTACCTTGCCCTTTCATTTAAAATCCGTAGTCAGAAATTTATTAAATAAAAAAGGCCGGACAAACTTAACTAACTGGACATGACCAAAACTTACGCAGCTATTACCGGAGTAGCGGGCTACGTTCCCGATTATGTTCTCACTAATGCAGAACTGGAAACAATGGTAGATACCAATGATGAGTGGATAAGAACCCGCACAGGTATCCGCGAACGACGTATCTTAAAAGGGGAAGGAAAAGGATTATCCGTAATGGGTGTTGAGGCTGTCAATCGCTTGCTTGAAAAAACAAATACAGATCCTGCCGAAGTCGATTTAGTTATTTGTGCTACCGTAACAGGAGATATGGTTTTTCCGGATACTGCCAATATTATCTCTGATATTTGTGGTATAAAAAACGCTTTTGCCTACGATATAAATGCTGCTTGCTCCGGATTCCTTTTTGCATTAACTACTGCCTCCAAATTTGTGGAATCGGGTTCTCATAAAAAAGTAATCGTCATAGGTGGAGATAAAATGTCTTCCATTTTGGATTATAAGGACAGAGCCACCTGCATTATTTTTGGAGATGGATGTGGTGCCGTTTTACTAGAACCAACAGAAGAGAAAGTAGGCGTTATTGATGCACTTCATTGCAGCGATGGTGCAGGCAGGCAATATTTGCACATGAAAGCCGGGGGATCTGCCTATCCGGCAACGCCCGAAACTGTTCAGGCAAAGCAACATTACGTATTTCAAGATGGAAGACCCGTTTTTAAGGCAGCAGTAAAAGGCATGAAAGATGTCGTTAGCCGAGTAATGAAAAGAAATGATTTGACCAGTGACAATGTGCGCTGGTTAGTCCCACATCAAGCCAATATGCGCATCATCGAATCCGTTGCTCATTTCGCCGATTTTCCCATGGAAAAAGTAATGGTAAATATCCAAAAATTTGGAAATACAACGGCTGCAACCATTCCTCTTTGCCTCTGGGACTATGAAGATCAAATCCAAAAAGGCGATAATGTCATCCTTACTGCATTCGGTGGAGGATTTACCTGGGGGGCAACCTATCTAAAGTGGGCCTACTAACCATCTGCCGTAAAGGCAATAAATTGCCACTTCAAATCTTTTTCCCCTGATAGAATTTGTTATCTTTGCAGCGAAATTTGGCTGATTGATCGGCCTTTCTCTTGACGTAAATTTTCTTAAAAAATGGCAAGTACCTCAGATATTAAAAATGGTCTGTGTATAGAACACAGTAACGATATTTTCTCTATTGTAGAATTTCAGCATGTTAAGCCGGGGAAAGGGGCTGCTTTTGTACGTACCAAACTCAAAAGTCTCACCAATGGAAAAGTGTTATCCCATACCTTTCCGGCCGGGCATAAAATTCAGGTCGTAAGGGTAGAAAGAAGAAAATTCCAGTTTCTCTACTCCGATGGGCAAGGATTTAATTTTATGGATAATGAAACGTATGAACAACTAACCTTTGATGAAAAACTAATAGAGAATCCCGGGTTTTTGAAAGAAGGAGATAATGTAGATGTTTTGTTTGATTCAAAAAATGATATTCCACTCACATTAGAAATGGCACAATATGTTGTCCTGAAAGTGGAATACACAGAGCCAGGTGTAAAAGGAGATACGGCAACAAATACCCTAAAACCGGCTAAGCTGGAAACAGGTGCAACAGTCAATGTCCCGCTTTTTATCAATGAAGGAGATTTGATAAAAGTGGAAAGTGCCACCGGTAGATATGTGGAGCGCGCAAAAGCCTAATATTGATTTAATTTTTATATAAAAAATTACTTCTGTTGTAAAATATAACAAAAAATCAACTCACATGACATTCAAGGAAATTCAAGATTTAATTAAGCTCGTCAGTCGTACTGGTTTGACCGAGTTCAAAATGAAGGATGGAGAATTCAATGTTCATATTAGAACAGAAAAATATACGAAAGAAACCACGGTACATTCCACCCAACAAATTGTACCTGTACAAACCTCTATGCCGGCTGTGCCTCAATATCCGATAGCCGCAACTCCTCCACCGGCTCCAGCCCCTGAAGTGGCTGCTGCTCCTCCGGCCAAAAAGGCAGAAACACCTGCTGAGGATACTTCCAACCTCCTTGAAGTAAAATCACCAATCGTTGGTACTTTTTATCGATCGCCCTCACCGGACAAACCTGCTTATGTCAAGGTTGGAGATACCATTGAAAAGGGACAGGTAGTTTGTATCATTGAAGCAATGAAATTATTTAATGAAATTGAATCGGAGGTCTCCGGCAAAATCGTGAAGGTTTTAATGGAAGATTCCTCGCCTGTAGAATATGAACAGGTTTTGTTTTTAGTAGATCCAAATGGCTAATGCACATTTAGATTTATTTTATAAAATTCTAATATAAAAACAAAAACCATGTTTGAAAAAATTCTGATTGCCAACAGAGGAGAGATCGCCCTGAGAATTATTCGCACTTGTCGGGAGATGGGCATTAAAACCGTCGCTGTTTATTCTACTGCTGACAGAGAAAGTCTGCACGTTCGCTTTGCTGATGAAGCGGTTTGCATCGGGCCGCCATCTTCTGCGGAGTCTTACCTGAGCATTCCAAGAATTATGGCTGCCGTAGAAATTACCAATGCTGATGCTGTACATCCGGGCTATGGATTCCTGGCTGAAAATGCAGATTTCGCAGAAGTTTGTACAGAGTATGGCATTAAGTTTATTGGCCCCACACCGGAGATGATCCGTAAAATGGGAGATAAAATTACCGCTAAAGATACAATGATTAAAGCGGGTGTGCCGGTGGTGCCAGGGTCAGATGGCCTGCTGGGAAGTGTAGAAGAAGGAATGAAACTGGCTGAAGATATGGGATATCCGGTGATGCTGAAAGCTACTGCCGGAGGTGGAGGAAAAGGGATGCGGATTGTATGGTCGGCAGAAGAATTTGAACCAGCCTGGGACAGTGCCCGACAGGAAGCCGGAGCGGCTTTTGGAAATGATGGGATTTATATAGAAAAATTTATAGAAGAACCCCGCCACATTGAAATCCAGATAGCCGGGGATCAGTTTGGTAAAGTATGCCACCTCTCTGAAAGAGATTGTTCCATCCAGCGACGTCACCAAAAACTGGTAGAGGAATCGCCCTCGCCATTTGTGGACGATGACCTTCGCCACCGGATGGGAGCAGCAGCGATTAAAGCCGGAGAAGCCATTCGATATGAAGGCGTAGGAACGGTTGAATTTCTCGTAGATAAATATAAAAATTTCTATTTTATGGAAATGAATACGAGAATTCAGGTAGAACATACCGTGACGGAAGAGGTCATTAATTACGATTTGATAAAGGAACAAATAAAAATAGCTGCCGGAATAAAAATCTCCGGTATAAATTATTTCCCGGAGATGCACGCCATCGAGTGCCGAATCAATGCTGAAGATCCCTACAATGATTTCCGACCAAATCCGGGGAAAATTACTTCTTTCCATTCTTCTAAAGGACACGGGGTAAGAGTGGATACGCACGTTTACGCCGGGTATATTGTTCCGCCTTACTACGATTCAATGATTGCAAAATTAATTTGCAGAGCGCAAACCAGAGAAGAATGTATTGTTAAGATGCAGCGCGCCCTGGAGGAATTTATCGTAGAAGGGATTGCGACAACCGTCCCGCTCCACAAAAAACTCATGCAAAGCGAAGCCTTTAAAAAGGGAGATTTCCATACCGGGTTTTTGAATACATTTGAATACTAAATTCTTCCCGATCCTTGGATTCAATATTTGAATTGGACGAACCAGGAGGACACGTCTGGTTTAGTGATGATATAAATGGGACAAATCCAAATCAGGTGATGCGGAATTTTTTAAATGGAATTGTAATGCCGTAACATCGACAGAAGAGTCGAATGAGCCAAATTTAAAATTAAAAATACAACCCAATCCCTTTTTTAAACAAATCAATATAAGTTCCAATTCCTCTTCCAGTCAACAATTCAAAGTTTCCAGTTTGCATGGGATTAGTATAATTTCGGGAACAATCACTTCATCTCCTTATACGCTTGATTTGACTTCACTTTCCTCAAATATTTATGTTTTAAATATTGGTGAAAGTGTTCAGAAGATTGTAAAAATTAAACAACCATAGAGAACTTATAAATATATATATTATTAAAATTAATCTAAGTTGCAATAATTGTTTTTGACGCCTCTGGGTTTACAACACCTGTAACCAGAAGAAAAAATAAAACCAAAAAAATGAAATTCTATTTTGGAGGATATTATCTAATAAAACCAGGGAAAGCTAATTTTGGAAGTATAAAGGATAAAGAATTTCTGACGTGTAGTTCTTGTATAAATGATACTTTACTAGATACGTGGGCAATTTCCTGGGCAGCACCAATTGAACATCAAGTAAAAAAAATAAGAGAAGATTATAAAATCAGTGAGGAAAAACAAGTTGCGATTCAAAATTGGGTAGATAAAAAACTTGAAGAAAAGCGAATTGGTTGGCATCAAGTTTTTTCAGATTTAGAAACGGTAATAGAATATAGCGATAAATTTTTTAGCCACGTGAAAGATAAAGAAATTTTGCAAATATTCTTTTCAGAAAATGAAAGAGATGATTTTATAACTGAGTTTGCACCTACAAAAAAAGAAGATGGAACATTAGGAATTTATGACAATCTTAAAAAGGAAATAGTTGAAAAAGAAATTGATGATGAAGAATTTATTGGATACGATATAATTGGAGTTGAACTTGGAGGAAATTTTCACACATTCCATTGTCATGATTTAGGTGACGAATTAACGACTAAATTTGGACTAGAATTAAATAAATATGGATTAATAAAGAAAATTGCCAACCACAAAGAAATCATTGATTATATGAATGATAAAGAAAACGGATTTGAACCAGTTCCCTGGTACTTAGTAAAAGTGAAAAGAGAAAAGAATCCAGCAGGCAATCAAGTGGGGGAATAATTTTCAGGGGTTTTAATTTATCATCCTAGCTCGGTGTTTCTTGTCAGGCGAGACGCCTGACAAGGCCTATTTGCTCTATCAAGCGTCTCGCCTGAGGAAAACCTTTACTAGAATGCCTGGCAAAATCCAATTTCTATTAGCGGTTTAATTTGATTAAGTAACTGGACACAATAACATTATATTTAATTTGAAATGAATTTTTGATTTATTCGAGGCAAAAAACGTAGGCGACGCAGGGCGTCGGCGAGGCTTTTTAACGAAGAAGAAATTAAAAAGTCGTTCAAAGTATTATAAATTTTATTGTGGCCGGTTACTTAGTTGCTTAATTGAACTATTAAAAATAAAGGCTTATTTTTTCCGGTGAATAGAAACCTGATTATCCAGTGTTTTATTATATAATAAAAATTCTACAAAATGATTGGCCCAGTAAGGAGCCAGTGACGCACCCTTTGTTCCCATACCATTAAAAATACCCAGTGCGGGATGCTGTTCGTTGAGCCCCAGCAAGGGACGACGATCAATAACGGTCGGACGAATTGCTGCCTGATGGTCTACTATTTCGTAGCCGGGCAGAATGGTTTTGTCTAGCTTTTCTTTTAAATATTTTCTTTCTGCATCTGTTGGCAAGTCATTTTCAAAATGCCATTGAAAAGTGGAGCCTACCCAGTACTGATCCTTTCCAAGCGGAACAAGAAATGCTTTATTTTTATATAAATAAGAGATGGAAGTGTCCGGGATGCGAATGTGAAACATCTCTCCCTTTGCTACCCGAAAAGGCAGGTCTTTAAACCAGGGATTGAAGCGGGCGGCATGGCCTTCGCAGAATAGGATTTTTTTACATTTAATGTTTTTATATTCACAAAAATCATCCTTAAAAGTAATTTTATCGTATTTAAATAATTCACGTGTAATTAAACCGTTTTTATTAAAATAGTTAAAATAGGATTGTAAGAGCATCGGCACATTTAGTCTGCCCCCTCTGTTGATTTGTCCTATTTTATAAACCGGAGTTGCAACGGATTCCCATGGATTTTGGGTAGGTTGGATTTGGAGGTAAGGCTGGTAGTCGGGATCAAGACAGCGGGCATGAAAGTCATTTTCTTCCATAGGGGAGGGTAGTCCTCTTAAGATTTTCTTTTCTTCGTATATTTTAGTGTTTAATTTGTTTTCAATGCTCCCGTACACTTTTTTAGCAAGGGGAAGCAATTGCTCCACCATCCAGCTTTTGACAAAACGCCTTCCGGTAACGGGGTTGATAATTCCAGCCGCTTTGGTGCTGGAAGCGCCCTTGTGTGAATTGTCAAATATATGTATAGTTTTATTTTGTTCTAATAAAAGATGGGCTAAAACAGTTCCGGCTAATCCCTGGCCGACAATGATAAAATCAACTTCCCGCTGTGAAGTCATTTCTCAACGTTTTTTCTGAGATGTTGTACGCGCTCCCGATCTGCTTTTTTTAATCCTTTTACGACGAGATCGTAGGAGTGGAGTAGAAGTTCCCGCAGCATTTTGTCTTCTAGTCCGCCTTCAAATTCTACTGTGTTCCAGTGTTTTTTACTCATGTGATAACCCGCGGTAATCTCAGGGTGAGAAGCCCGAAGTTCAATCGCGCGGTCGGGATCGCATTTTAAATTTACCTTAAATGTTTCGTGTTCCAATCCGGTAAGGGCAAACATTTTTCCAGCCACTTTAAAAACAAGGGTATTTTCATCAAATGGAAAAGACTCCGTAACTTCCGGAAGAGAAAGACAAAACATACGGAAATCTTCTATATTCATTATTCTTTGTTTAGTTTTTTTAATATAATATTAAAGTCTTTTTTTAGGCGTTTATCCTGTTCAGTTACCAAAGCCTTTTTTAAGACAAAAATTATTTTTTCCTGACTTTCCGGATTAATGGAATTCCAGTTATTTTCCAAATATCTGAAAAAATTCCCGGAAAAAGTATAAAGGGATTTTTGGTCATGACGTTGATTGCCCTGAGTGATGAGCGTTGTGATTCTAATATGAATCTGTGAAAAATAATTCCGGTTAAAATCCACACCATTCTGCAGGAGTAAACTCTGTTCGCCTTGTACGGTTGAATTATTTTTTTCCTCAATTGCCAAGTCCAGGCGAATTTTTAAATAGACCAGCCAAAACTCTATCAGGCTTAATACCTCTGAAGAAAACCTTTCCTTGTTGGTGTCGGTTTCTACATAAAGTGCCAATAAGCGAGATACTACCATTTGAAACTTATCAGATTCATATATCCTTTTTTTAGGATCAATGTCGCTTGAAATCAAATAGGTCAGGTTTCGGGGGTCACTAATTTTATTAAACACACCGGAAGAGTTAGGGCTGTTTTTTCGGGGCAAAGAAAATTTATCCTGCCTTAATATTTCCTCTAATAATTTTAAACCGGTAAAATAATCCTCCGCATTCCATTGGGAATCCAATGCCGGAAGACCCATTGCAACAAAGTTGCTATCCGGGAGAGAATTGTCCGGATACGGGTGGTGAGACCATTGTCCTTGCACAAAAAACGGGCTAAGGAAGATTAATATTTGAAGATACCAATTCCACATAATTCAGGGCCATTTTTCTTAGTTGGTCGCAAGATACATCTTTTTTGTTTTATTGTAAATGAGTGGTGGGATTGTGGAGGCTTCCAAATAAAAAAGGCTCCGATTTTTTTCGGAGCCTAAACCTGTCAATTTGATTTACCTATTCGTGAATGTCATATATTTGATTGTTTAAAACAAAACGAACATTTTTTCCCAATGCCAGGAAAGGAATACTTTCGGGTTCTTCCCTGACCAGTTTAAAATAAGCATCCGAATTAAATTTTATTTTATTTATATTTAAAGTGTTGTTGTTTTGAATGTCAACATCCAGCCATTGATTGGCGTGATTATACATTGCTCTTCCTTGTATATTTTGAATTCCTGATGCAAGAGATTGTTGATTTCCGGCAACATCTTTATAATTCATTGTTTCATTGGATTGACGAATATTATCCACGGTTGCCTTATCTCTGGATTTCTGAACCGCTTCACTAGCTACTACACTTTCCATTCCGGTATCTTCCTGCAACTCAATATAATCCATTTTATTTTTTTCCATAGAAAAACCGGTGTTGGGATGGTTGATCCTATTCCTCAGAATTTGATCCTCCGGACGAATTATATTGTTGCGAACCAGGGATTCTTCATCCTCTAAAATCAGGTAACTCGTATATGGGGTAATGATACCATGTTGCTTGGCCAGGCGAACTATTTCTTCCCGAACCTCTTTGGTCTCTCCATGTAGTCGGATCTGATCCAGCAGGTAACCCACGACTCTTGTTGCCCACAAGGGTGGAATAAAATCATATTCTTTATCTTTTTTATTGAAATTTATTTCATATATAAATCTTTCCTTTTTTCCGTTGACTTCTCCTTCCACAACAACTTTTCCCGGACCATGGCCTTTATATCTTCCAAGCAGGTTCAGGGTAGAACCCCTGAATAAATCACCCGGTTTTTTGGGATAAATATCCGAGTATTTTACACCGTGAATTTTAATTTGAATATTGGATAAAACAGGGGAGGAAACCTTTGTGAAAAAATCAGATACTTTAATTTCAATATCTTCATCTGGTAAAACATACGTCCGGTAGGCATTTGTTTTCTCCGTCAGTTGATCCAGTAGGTGAATATTTAAATTTGTACCTATTCCAAAAGTAAATATGCGAGTATTTTCTGTATTTATTTTAGAAACCTTGCCTAAAAGTGCTTCTGGTTTTGTCTCTCCAATCGTTGGTTTACCGTCTGTCATAAATACGATAAAGTGAGGACGCCCGGCTCGGCTTTTCGTTTGCAGCGCCATTTCCAACGCTTCATCAATATTGGTTCCGCCTATAGCACGCAGGTCATCAATATAGTCTTCAGCCATTTCCAGATTTTCTTTATTGGCTAATTTCAACTCACTAAACAATCCATTCGCCTCGGTAGAGAATCGGATGATATTAAAATAATCTCCCTTATTTAAATTATTAATACAAAATTGCAGGGCCTTCTGTGCTTGCTCCATTTTTTCTCCGGCCATAGAACCCGAAGCATCCAAAACAAAAGTTATATCCTTCTCCGCAATTTCTTGTTGCTGATCCCAGCCCGGACTCACATTCAGGAAAAAATAACCATCTTCCCGTCCATCGTTATAAGACAAAACTGACGCACCTACTTTTTCACTAGCTGTATTATAATATAATTTAAAGTCAGATGTTGATTTTATATTTTTTCCTTCCATAGAAATCACCGCTTTCTTGTCGGTCTTGCGGATGATTTCTGCTTCGTGGGTTGGTACGTAAAGGGTTTTTATTTTTTCAGGAGAAAACAAAGCCACTTGTATAGAAAAATCTTTTATAGGTTTGCTTCGTTCGTTATTAACTTTCATGGGAAAAACATATTCGATTGTTCCTGATTCTTTAGTAAGGGTTTGCGTGTAGGAGAGTTTTATTTTACAGGTAGAACGAGGTGCCACTGGAAATACCCGAACCTTTAAAAGGTTTTTATTGTAAAATTCTAAAAGAGCCGGGTCCTGATGACGCCTTACAATATCTTCATATATTTTTTTTGCTTTTTTAGAATCCAAAAGTTCTCCCGGTGTTTCCTTCCCGTTGATGTGCATAGTAAAAGCCCCGATACTTGTTTTTTCCGGTACAGGAAAATAATAAAAACCCTGCTGCTGGTTGTGGGTGGGATTGTAAAAAACCTGCTCCATCGTCGTGGTGGCAGACTGTCCGGTAATGGAAGTTTCTACTTTCAAACTTTCCAGCTCAAAAGGAAATAAGCCAGCAATAGGTCTTGGCCTTCGGGGATTGGGGGGCGGTAAAATAATGCCACCTCCATAAGCCGGTTGTATCATTGCTAGTTCATCTATTGAGAAACCCGATTGCCCAACCCAGGAGTTGAGTTCCGGCATTTTCATGTCGTAGATAGAAGCGAGCTGGTAAGTGGTATTTATTTTTTCTACCAACTTTTGCCCCGCAGATTGCTGCACCAGGTAACCCACAGCACAAACGCGATCCCCGGCATCCAAAAAAATGGGATTGCGATCTTTCGTATAAGTATTTTTAGGAAAAATACCTTTTTTTGTATACGTTTTTAGATAATCTAATAATTGAGTTCGGTTTTCTTTTTGCTCCCGGCTAAGATGCGAAACAGATTTTTGCCTTAATTCTGATTCTACGTATTCCAAATGTGTTTTTATTCTTTCCTGATCTGGAGTTTGAAGAGAGGGAGATGTTTTAAATTTTTTTATATAAGAAATATCTCCTATAACAGCATTTATGGGTTCTGGTTTTTCAGGTATCATTTCCCCTGCAGAAAAACACAGTATCAACAATAAAAATAGATTTTTCATATTTTTTTTTAATTTAAAAATAATAAAAAAATAAATCCGGTGCATCCCTCCACGGCTGCACCGGATATCCATCACGAAAGTCTAATCTTTATTTTCAAAAGTGAAGGATTTCTTTTTGGCCTGTTCTCTCAGGGCGTTGAGCATTACATTATCCAAAGTGGCTTCTGTGGATGTAGCGTTGTCTTTTCTTTTTTCTAT
>JAHDCK010000074.1:13779-15012 GCA_020629915.1 Saprospiraceae bacterium | reverse complement strand
GTCCTTGATTCCGACCGTAGCGTCGGAGGCTTTTTAACGAAGAAGAAATTAAAAAATCGTTCAAAGTATTTTAAAGATTATTGTGGCCAGTTACTTATATAAGTTATTTAAATTTAGAATCTACGTCTTGCTCGTCATTTGAACTTGCGCTTGATACTTGAATTTGCACTTGCAAATGTTAATCTATGAAAAATATTCTCGTCACCGGAGCTAGCGGTCAATTGGGTAATGAACTTCAGGTACTCATGGAAGCCTATACCGACTTTCAGTATTTTTTTACGACAAGAGAAAATCTGGATCTTTCGAATACACAATCCATTAAAGATTTTTTTAATAAAAATAAAATAGATTTTTGTATAAATGCCGGAGCGTATACAGCTGTGGACAAGGCAGAATCTGAAGCAGAAATGGCCTGGCAAATCAATGCGCTGGCCGTTCAGACACTGGCTGAATGTTGCCGGGAACATAATGCTGTTTTTTTTCATATATCTACAGATTATGTTTACCATGCCGGGCAAGGACTGGCGTTTACAGAAGAAGATCCTACGGCTCCAGCCGGAGAATACGCCCGCACCAAACTGGAAGGCGAGCAGCTCGCTCTGGTCTCCAATCCAAATTCGATTATTTTCAGAACCTCCTGGCTGTACTCTTCCTTTGGTCACAATTTTGTGAAAACAATGATGCGTCTGGGTCGCGAACGGGATGAATTGAATGTCGTCGCCGACCAGGTAGGAACACCCACTTATGCTGCCGATCTTGCCGCTGTGTTAATGGATTTGACACAAAAAATTAATAAGGGAGAAATTTCAATGTATGAAATTGGAGGAATTTATAATTACAGTAACGAAGGGGTGGCAAGTTGGTATGACTTTGCATTAGCCATTTTTGAATTAAAAAATATTCAATGTGAGGTAAATCCCATCGAAACTCATGAGTTTCCCACACCAGCACAGCGGCCTCCTTTTAGCCTGATGAATAAACGAAAAATTAAGGAAACTTTTAATATGAAAATTCCTCATTGGAGAGATGGATTAAAAAGATGTTTGGAGTTGTTATAATTAAAAAATAAATGAAAATAAAGTTATTATTTCTGTTTTTTGTTTTAGCCGGATTATTTTCCTGTCGTCAATCGCCAGAAAGCAGCGAATGGCAAAAGATTACAGGACAAACGATGGGAACAACTTACAATCTTACCTATCAGGATTCATTGTATAGGAATTTAAAAAATGAAAT